>JBDSSR010000072.1:0-10946 GCA_039928675.1 Sphingomicrobium sp.
CGGCGACCCTGTTCTAGAACCGCGTGCCAATAAGCGATCGTATCGCGATGGACCGGCCGACCCTGCCATCGGCGAACGCTGGTGATGGCCGATATCAGGTTGGAACGGATGCTTCCTTCGATCTTCATGAGAGCAGCATTTCCGGTGAAGACGGCACTTCGCCGACTGCTCGGTCGAGAAAGCGGCGTTGCGCCGTCAACGGCGCAAGCTGCCGTCGCTGGTGAAGAGAGTTAAGACCCATCAAACGCTCCGGCTTTGCAAGCGGGAGCACGGTCGGTCTCTCAGCCGCGCGGGGCCAGGGTAGGAAATTCGGCGCGGTCGAAGCTTTTACCACGCGTCCAGCGTTCATCCTAATGGCGACATTATTTTCGCGCTCGCCTTACAATTCTTCAGCAAATCTGCTATCCGGCTCCCCGCTACTAGTCGCAAACTGACGGTCTACAGGCGCTTTGCGGCTCCTTTTCCTTCTCTTTTCGCTCCTAGCTGAAGCGGGCCGGCACTTCGGTCCGTCCGAGAAAGGAAAAACCATGACCACGGGAACCGTGAAATTCTTCAATGAGAGCAAGGGCTATGGCTTTATCGCTCCCGATGGCGGCGGAAACGACGCCTTCGTCCACGTCAGTGCGGTCGAACGCGCCGGAATGCGCACCCTGCGCGAGAATCAGCGCGTCAGCTACGAGCTCGAGCAGGACAATCGCGGCAAGATGAGCGCGGTAAACCTCCAGGCTGCCGACGATTCGGCACCGCCCGCGGCAAGTGCTGCCGACACCGACGCCAGCGACGAGGCCGAATAGCCTTGGCCGGCCCGGTAACCCGGACCACCAATCTCGACTTCTTCCTCGCTCGCGCCGAACAGGCTCGGGTCGAGGGGGAAGCCGCGATTCTCGACCATGTTCGGCAACGCTGCGAGCGGTCGCAAGCTGCGTGGAATGCGCTTGCCGACCGCGCCGACCGATCCGAGCGGATGCGCGAGGCCGAAGCGCTGAGGAAAGAAGAACAGTCGCTCCAGCCGTAGGGGCGATCACCGCCGCGACTTTACCGCTGACGTTGACCCGAGCAACCCGCGCGCCGCAGGGATCGTTACGATCCCATGCGCGCCTTTTCGCAGCTCCTCGACGATCTCGTCTACACGCGTTCGCGAAGCACCAAGCTTAGGCTGATCGGTGACTATCTGCGCGAAACGCCCGACCCCGATCGCGGCTTCGCGCTTGCGGCGCTGACCGGAACGCTCGACATTCCAGCGGTGAAGGGCGCAGCGGTCCGCGCCATCGCCGAGCAACGGGTCGATCCCGCGCTTCTCCACATGAGCCGCGACTATGTCGGCGACATGGCCGAAACCGTCGCACTGCTGTGGCCAACGCCCGCAGGGGAGCCGGTCGACATCGACGATTCGACGATCAGCATCAGCCAAGCGGTCGAACGGCTTCGCTCGACAGGCCGCGCCGACGCACCGCTGACGCTCGCCGCAATGCTCGATCATCTTGACGCCTCGGGCCGCTTCGCACTGCTCAAGCTTGCCACCGGCGCACTTCGCGTCGGGATTAGCGCGCGGCTTGCCAAGCAGGCGGTAGCGGACGCCTTTGCCATCGATGTCGAGGCGATCGAGGAAGTCTGGCATGGGCTGAGCCCACCGTTTGCCGAGCTGTTCGACTGGGCCGAGGGGCGAAGCGCGCAACCGTCCGCGCGCGATGTGCCGGTCTTTCGACCGTTCATGCTTGCCCAGCCACTCGACGACAGGCGCGTTTCGCTCGACGACTATGCAGCCGAATGGAAATGGGACGGAATCCGCGTTCAGCTGGTCCATGCCGGGGGCCAAACCCGCCTGTTCAGCCGTACCGGCGACGACATTTCGGGCAGCTTTCCCGATGTCGCACAAGCCTTTCAGACCCGGGCCGTGCTCGACGGCGAACTGCTGGTGCGCGGCGAGGTCCAGGGCTCCGGGCTGGAGGTCAGGTCCGCGGCGAGCTTCAATGCGCTCCAGCAAAGGCTTGGCCGCAAGACCGTCAGCACACGAATGCTCGGCCAATATCCCGCGTTCGTGCGGCTTTACGACATCCTGTTCGAGGGCACCGAGGACCTGCGCGGACTGGCCTGGTCGGATCGCCGGGTGCGGCTCGAGACCCTGGCAACGACGCTCGATCCCGAACGGTTCGATCTTTCGCAACTGATCGAAGCCGATAGCTTCGAAGCGCTTGAGGATGTGCGCGGCAGCGCGCGCGAAGTCGCCATCGAGGGCGTCATGCTCAAGCGCCGCGACAGCCCTTATGTCGGTGGGAGGCGCGCCGGGCTGTGGTACAAGTGGAAGCGCGACCCGCTGACCGCCGATTGCGTTTTGATGTACGCCCAGCGCGGATCGGGCAAGCGATCCAGCTACTACAGCGACTTCACCTTTGGCTGCTGGGGGGAGGACAATGTGCTGCTGCCAGTCGGCAAGGCCTATTTCGGGTTCACCGACGAGGAGCTTAAGTGGCTCGATCGCTGGGTTCGCGGTCACACCGTCCAGCGTTTCGGCCCAGTCCGCGAAGTCGCGCGCGAACTGGTGCTCGAAGTGGCCTTCGATTCAATTCATTCGAGCAGCCGGCACAAATCAGGGCTGGCAATGCGATTTCCGCGAATCAGCCGCATCCGAACCGACAAGCCGGCGGCCGAGGCGGACCGCATCGCAACGCTTCAGGCGATGAGCAGCTGACAAGAAAAAGGGGCCGACCGGAGGTTAATCCGGCCGCCCCCCTTGACCTCAGTTTCTATTTCGTTCGGTCAGCTAGCCGTCTGCAGGTTGACCGCGGCATATTTGCCCCGGCGATCAACCTCGATTTCGAATTCGAGCCGGTCGCCCTCGTTGAGCGTCGGGATGCCCGCGCGCTCCACTGCGGAAATGTGGACGAACGCGTCGGGCTGTCCATCATCGCGCTGAATGAAGCCGAAGCCCTTCATCGCGTTGAAGAACTTCACCGTTCCGCTGGCCTTTTCACCGGTCAGCTGACGCTGCGGGCCACCCGCGCCACCGGCACCGGCCCCAGCGCCGCCGCCGGCGCTTGCGCCGCCGCTGCGTTCGACTGGCATCGGATCGCCGTCGATGCGCAAGTTGGTCGCGGACACGCGTCCGCCGCGATCGACCAGCGTGAATTCGAGCGGCTGGCCGTCCGCAAGGTCGGTCAGTCCGGCCTGCTCAACCGCGGAGATGTGGACGAACACGTCCTCGCCTCCATCATCGCGAACGACGAAGCCAAACCCCTTCTGAGGGTTGAAGAACTTGACGATGCCCTTGCCCTCGCCAACGACCTGCGGAGGCATTCCGCCGCCGCCGCCGCCACCGCCGCCGCCGCCACGAAAGCCGCCACCGCCGCCAGCTCCACCGCCGCCGCGAAAGCCGCCGCCGCCGCCACCGCCAGCGTAACCGCCGCCGCCACCGCCGGCTCGGTCACCGAAATTTCCGCCGCCGCCACGAAAGCCGCCACCGCCGCCAGCACCGCCGCCGCCCTGAAATCCACTGTCGCTAGGCGTATCGTCGCCGAAGAAATTGTCGCGCTTGTCACGGCCACGGCTGCCGCGGTCCCCCTTGCGCCCTTTATCGAAACCCATGCTTATCAAACTTCCGTTGTGCCCCAACAATATAAGACCGAAGCGCTGGGCCCGTGGGCGCAACCGGTCGAGCCGCGATTCTCACTCGCGCACGGTCCAGCCCTTACACAAAAATTTCGACCTGCTCTAGTGATTGAATCGCTGCACTGCTTCGGGCGGGGCTGGTCTGGACGCCAACTCCCAGACTAAAGCGTCAGGACGGGCCAGCGACAGGAGCTTGAATGGCGATCCATTTTTACGAGGAAGATCTGCCCGCGGATGCCAATTTCGACGGCCCGATCGCGGTCGATACCGAAGCCATGGGCCTGGTGGCGGGGCGCGACCGGCTGTGTTTGGTGCAATTATCCGACGGGTCTGGCGACGAGCATTTGGTCCGCTTCGCCCGCGGCAGCGATTTTGCAGCGCCCAACCTCAAGGCCCTGCTGGCCGACCCCGCGCGGCTGAAGCTCTATCACTTCGCTCGCTTCGACGTCGGCATTATGCACGCCTATCTTGGGATCCTTGCCGCTCCCCTGTATTGCACCCGGACCGCATCGCGGCTGGTCCGCACCTATACCGATCGCCACGGCCTCAAGGACCTGGTCAAGGAACTGCTCAACATCGACTTGTCGAAGCAGCAGCAGACCAGCGATTGGGGCGCTCCGATCCTGAGCGATGCCCAGCGCGAATATGCGGCGAGCGACGTCCGCTACCTCCATCAACTCAAGCAAAAGCTCGACGAGCGGCTCGCCCGGGAAGACAGAACCACGCTTGCCCAGGCCTGCTTCGATTTTCTTCCTGCACGGGCGATGCTGGATATCGCCGGCTGGCCGGATCAGGACATTTTCGCACACGATGGCTAAAGACGCGGTCAAGCGGCGCTGGGCCGAGCCCGGAAGTGCCCACGACTGGCTCGTCCGCTGGTCGAAAGTCATCCTGCCGATGGCGGTTGGCGCGCTGATCGCGATCCTTGCTCTGGCGCCGCTCGACAACAAGGGCGACGTCAGCTTCATTCTCGACAAGAAGAAGGTCGAGAATGCCCCCGAACGGATGCGGGTCGAGGCGGCGCGTTACTCTGGCACCGACGACAAGGGACAGCAGTTCACCATTTCCGCCAGACAGGCGATCCAGCGCAGCTCGGACGTCCCGATCGTCGATATCAACGGAATGTTCGCCCGGCTTTCCCTCAGCCAAGGACCGTTGTCGATCGCCGCCAACCAGGGGCGGTACGACCTCGATTCGCAAAAGGTCGCGATCAACGGACCGGTGAAGGTTGCCGGGCCGGATGGGTACAAGCTGGAGACCCGCGACGTGACGGTCGACATGAAGCAGCGCCAGGTCACCAGCGACGGGCCTGTTTCGGGTCAGATGCGGCTCGGCCAGTTCCAGGCCGGCCGGCTTGCGGCCGATCTTGGCACCCGAACGGTGGTACTTGACGGAGGCACTCGCTTGAAAATCGTGCAAGGGGCAGTCAGATGATGACTATGCGTATTCTTGCTACCCTCCTTGCAACCGTCGCCGCCGGCGGCGGAGTGATCGCCGCGCCTGCTCCGGATCAGCCGGTTTCCGCGCTCAAGGGCCATAATGGCAGCGCTCCGGTCGATGTCACCGCAAGCCGGCTCGAGGTCCAGGACCGCGCTGACCGCGCCATTTTTGCCGGTGACGTCCATGTCAAGCAGGGCGAGCTCGCGCTCGACACCGAGCGGCTGACGGTATCCTACAGCGGATCTAACGGAATCCAGATTCGCCGTCTGGACGCGGCCGGAGGAGTCACCGTCCGAAGCCCGTCGGAGACCGCCAAGGGCGATTTCGGAATCTATGACCTGGACCGTCGGCTGATTACTTTGATCGGCAACGTCCGACTCGACCGGCAGAACAACAGCATCAGCGGCGCGAGGCTGGTGATCGACCTCGATTCGGGGCGCGCGGTGATCGACGGCGGTCCGCCCGGCGTGAACGCCAGTGGTGGCCGGGTGACCGGCCACTTCACGGTCCCGCAGAAGCGCTAGCAGGGCCAGCCGCTTGAACGAAGCCGCAACCATCGACCGCCCCGCAAGCGAGGCGGCGCAGACCTTCAACGGCCTCCAGGTCCGCTCGATCGCCAAGTCCTATGATCGCCGGGCAGTGCTGAATGACGTGTCGCTGGACGTTCGCCGGGGTGAAGTGGTCGGGCTGCTCGGCCCCAACGGCGCCGGCAAGACCACTTGCTTCTATTCGGTCATGGGCCTGGTCAAACCCGACGCCGGGCGGATATTTCTTGACGAGCGCGACATCACGGCACTGCCGATGTACCGCCGTGCGATCCTTGGCCTGGGCTATCTGCCGCAGGAGACCTCGATTTTCCGAGGGTTGAGCGTCGAGGACAATATCATGGCGGTGCTCGAGGTCGCGGAAGCAAATTCCGAGACCCGCGCGGCGCGACTCGAGCAATTGCTCGGCGAGTTCGGCCTGACCGCCTTGCGCGAATCGCCAGCGATGGCGCTGTCCGGCGGAGAACGCCGCCGCTGCGAGATCGCCCGGGCGCTCGCCGCCAACCCGTCAATCATGCTGCTCGACGAGCCCTTCGCCGGAATCGACCCCATTTCCATATCCGATATTCGCGAACTGGTTCGTGAGCTCAAAAGCCGCGACATCGGAGTCCTGATTACCGATCACAATGTCCGCGAAACGCTCGACATCGTCGATCGCGCCTGCATCATCTATGGCGGGCAAGTGTTGTTTCAGGGAACCCCCGAAGCTCTGGTCGCCGACCAGGAGGTCCGCCGCCTCTACCTCGGCGAAAGCTTCGCGCTCTAGGCCATCGGCCGTCCCATGGGACTCGGGCCATCCTTGAACATCCGCCAGTCGCAGCAACTGGTGCTGACGCCCCAGCTTGCCCAGGCAATCAAGCTGCTCCAGCTGAGCAATCTCGAACTCGACGCCTACATTGCCGAGGAGCTTGCCAAGAACCCGCTGCTCGACGGTCGGTCCGATGAGGAAAGCGAAGCGCAGTCGGGGGATGCGGGCGAACGGCACGGCGGCGACAACGACGAGAGCGGCGAGAGTGGCGAGCGGCCCGACGACCCCGGTGCCGACACGCTCATCCTGGGCCATGCCGACGACGACCGGCCGCTCGACATGGACCACAATGCACAAGCGCTGGAAGTGGACAGCTACGCCGACGTGGCCAGCTCGGGCGGCGCCGAGGAAGCGTTCGATTTGGACCGGCTGGAACATGTCCCCGCGTCCCTGTCCGAACATCTGCTTGACCAGCTTCATGGCGCATCGGGGAGCGACGGGCAGCTTGCCCGGCTGATCGCGGAAATGGTCGAGGAGACCGGATATCTGACCGTCCCGCTGGCCGAGATTGCGGCATCGACCGGCGAGCCGATCGAAGCGGTGGAGCGGGGTCTGGCGCTGGTCCAGGGCCTCGAACCGGCGGGGGTCGGTGCGCGGACGCTGGCCGAATGCCTCAAGCTCCAGGCGCAGGCCGTGGATCGCTACGACCCGGCAATGGCCCGGCTGATCGACAATCTCGAACTTCTCGCCAGGGGGCGGACCGCGGACCTCAAGCGGATTTGCGGGGTGGATGACGAGGACCTCGCTGACATGGTCCGCGAACTTCGCGCCTTCGACCCCAAGCCCGGCTGTCAATTCTCCGTTGCCGTCGCCCAAGATGTCCCACCCGACGTGTTCGTTCGGCGCATCCACACCGGCCATTCGGTCGAACTCAACCAGGCGACGCTTCCACGACTGTTGGTCAATCGGCGCTATTATCAGGAGCTCAGATCGGGTCCGCACGACAAGGCGTCGCGCGCCTGGCTAAGCGAGTGCCTGGCGAGCGCCAACTGGCTGGTCAAGGCGCTCGACCAGCGTGCCCGGACCATCGTCAAGGTCGTGTCTGAAATCGTCAAACGGCAGCACGGGTTTTTCGAACGTGGCGTTTCGGCAATGAAGCCGATGACCCTTCGCGAAGTCGCCGACGCGATCGGAATGCATGAATCGACCGTCAGCCGGGTGACATCGAACAAGTATCTGCTGTGCGACCGCGGGCTTTACGAGCTCAAATATTTCTTCGGTTCCGGAGTGGCGTCGACCGAGGGCGACGGCGCGGCTGCGGAAGCGGTCAAGGCCGCAATCCGGGAGCTGGTCGAGGCCGAGACCGACATCCTTAGCGATGACGCGCTCGCCGGCTTGCTCAAGGGCCGCGGTTTCGAAGTCGCGCGCCGGACCGTGGTCAAATACCGCGAGGCGATGAGCATCGGCTCATCGATTCAGCGCCGCCGCCACCGAAAGATGTCCGGCGGCTAAGCTGTCTGTGGCGCGTGCGATTACGGGGTGAGCGAGAGCCCGTCGGAAGTGACTCGGGCCCAGATCGGCAAATGATCCGACGCTCGCCTCGCGGAACTGCTCATATGCACTCCGGCAGCTTCGATGCTTAGCGACTGATCGACGATGATCCGGTCGAGCGCTGCAACCGGGTGCCGCGAATGGAAGCTGAGGCCGGTCGGCGCTACCCGATAGTCGGGGGTGAAATCCTTGAGGCACCCGGCCTTCTCACGCCATTCATTGGTATCCCCCATCAGGATCGTTCGCATTTTCTGCGGGCGGCGACCGATGGCATCGAGGATCGCGCGGATTTGCCGGCGGCGCCAAAGGCCCGACAGATCAAGGTGCATGCCGACGATTCGCAGCGGAACATTGTTGACCAGAAGTTCAGCCATCACTGCTCCGCGCGGCTCGAACGTTGGAAGCTCGATTGTCGCGCAGGCGATGACTCCAATGTCCCGCTTCACCAGGATCGCATTGCCGTGCCAGCCGATGTTGCGCGTTTTCACCCGAAGCCAGGCATCGACCATGTCGCCGCCTGGAACCCGGTCGAGCATTCGACGATGCTTGATCCCAAAATGTACCGGCCGATACATCCCATGGTCGTCGATCAACTCGTGCGGAACCGCCGAGCCCCGCCCGCCGAAGCGCTTGTCGGCTTCCTGAAGGGCAACGATGTCGGCGTCGATTTCATGGAGGACATCAAGCACGCGCTGCGGATCGCGCTTGCGATCGGTGCCGATCGCCTTGCGCACATTATAGGAAGCGACGGTGATCGTCGGACGGCCGGTCACGCCATCGCCAACATCGGCCATCAGCAGATCTTCCTAGACGTCGAGGTTGGCGACGTTGAGCGCATTGTCCTGGATGAACTCGCGGCGCGGCTCGACGACGTCACCCATGAGGCGCGTGAAGATCTCGTCGGCGACGTCCGCCTGAGTAACTTCGACCCGCAACAGCGACCGGTTCGAAGGATCCAGGGTGGTTTCCCAAAGCTGCTCGGCGTTCATCTCGCCCAGGCCCTTGTAGCGCTGGATGCTAAGGCCCCTGCGGCCCGCGGCAAGCACTGCTTCGAGTAGCTCGGAGGGTCGCGAAACCGGAACCGGCTTGCCCTTGGTCTCGGCGACGACATCTTCGCCGCCATCCTCCTCGCCGTCTTCGTCCTGCTCTGCGGGTACGGGCAGTTCGGGCTCGGCCGCCGAGCCCTTCTTGAGCGTGCGTAGGATCGACGGTGCGGCGTAGGTCGCGGCCTGTTCGTTGGCCAGAGTATTGAGCTTGCGCGCTTCGGCCGAGACCAGAAAGCTCGCCTCGACGGTGTGCGTATCGGTGACACCGCGCCACAGGCGCTTGATCTGATAGCCGCCTTCGGGAGCGACTTCGCCCGACCATAAAGCTTCGAGATCGGCTGCTCCGAGCCACTGCGCGACGCGGGCAATGGCCTTGGCCTTGCTTGCCGGATCGAGATCGGGCTTGAGCGCTCCGGACAAAGCAAGCGCTTCGATCAGTGCGCTGTCATATTTACGCGGGGCATAGCGCATCAGCGTCCGCATCCGCCGCGAATGATCGACCAGCACCTTGAGATCCTTGCCGCTGCGCTGGCCCTCGGCGGTATCGAGGACGAGGCCTTCAAGGCCCGCCTGCTCGAGATAATCATCAAGCGCGGCATCGTCCTTGAGATAGACTTCCGAACGCCCGCGACTGACCTTGTACAGCGGCGGCTGGGCAATGAAGAGGTGCCCATGTTCGATCAGCTGGGGCATCTGGCGATAGAAAAAGGTTAGCAGCAAGGTGCGGATGTGTGCGCCGTCGACATCGGCGTCGGTCATGATCACGATCTTGTGATAGCGCAGCTTTTCAAGATTGAATTCCTCATGCCCGATCGAGGTGCCAAGCGCCTGAATGAGGGTGCCGATTTCCTTGGAGCCAAGCATCCGGTCGAACCGCGCGCGCTCGACGTTGAGGATCTTGCCTTTCAGCGGAAGGATCGCCTGGTTGTGGCGGTTGCGGCCCTGCTTGGCCGATCCGCCGGCGCTGTCGCCTTCGACCAGAAACAGTTCGCTCAAAGCCGGGTCGCGCTCCTGACAGTCGGCGAGCTTGCCGGGAAGCGAGGCGATCCCCATCACCGATTTGCGGCTTGCCTCGCGGGCCTTGCGGGCGGCTTCGCGAGCAGCGGCGGCGTCGATCGTCTTCTGAATGATCGAGCGGGCCTCGGCCGGATGCTCTTCGAGCCACTCGGCCATCTTGTCGCTCATCAGGCTTTCGAGCGGCTGGCGAACTTCGGAACTGACGAGCTTGTCCTTGGTCTGGCTGCCAAACTTGGGATCGGGCAGCTTGACCGATACGATCGCGGTCAGGCCTTCGCGCATGTCGTCGCCGGTCAGAGTGACCTTTTCGCGTTTCAGCATGCCCGACTTGTCAGCGTAATTGTTGAGCGTGCGGGTCAGCGCGGCGCGAAACGCGGCCATGTGCGTCCCGCCATCGCGCTGCGGGATGTTGTTGGTGAAGGGCAGGACGTTTTCGTAATAGCTGTCGTTCCATTCCAGCGCGACGTCGATGCCGATGCCGTCACGCACCGCCGAGATCGCGATCGGCTCGGGAAACAAGGGCGTCTTGGCGCGGTCGAGATATTTGACGAAGGCGCCAATCCCACCCTCATAGTAGAGCTCATGCTCGACCCGCTCCTCATGCCGCGCGTCGGCGAGGATTAGGCGGACGCCCGAATTGAGGAAGGCGAGTTCGCGAAAGCGATGCTCGAGCCGCTCGAAGTCGAACTCGATGATCTTGAAGGTTTCGGGGCTCGGAAGGAAAGTGACGAGCGTCCCTTTCTTGCCCTCGGGCGCCGGGCCGACAAGCTTCAGCGGGGCTTCGGCATCGCCGTTGCGGAAGCGCATATTATGCTCCTCGCCGTCGCGCCAGATGGTCAGGTCGAGCCATTCGGACAAAGCGTTGACGACGCTGACCCCGACCCCGTGGAGACCCCCTGAAACCTTGTAGGCATTGTCATCGCTGGTGTTCTCGAACTTCCCGCCGGCATGGAGTTGGGTCATGATGACCTCGGCTGCCGAGATGCCTTCCTC
>JBDSSR010000073.1:0-5016 GCA_039928675.1 Sphingomicrobium sp.
GCGCGACGGGCAGTGGCATGCGGGTGGGCTGCTGCTTCAGCATCTCCCCGAAGGGGAGGAGGGACGCGAACGGCTGCACACCAGGCTCGACCATCCCGACTGGCCGCACGTCGCGATCCTCGGCGGATCGGTGAAGGCCGAGGAACTGACCGATCCAAAGCTACCGCTCGACGGCCTGATCTGGCGGCTGTTCCACGAGGAGGATGAGGTGCGGACGCTTGCCGTAACCGCGCTCAGCCGGGGATGCCGCTGCGACCCCGTTTACGTCCGCTCGGTGATTGCCAAATTCCCCGCCGGTGACCGCGAGGCCATGGTCGGCGACGACGGTTTGATCCGGGTCGAGTGCGCGTTCTGCTCGTCGAGCTTCGGGTTCGCGCCCGAAGAGCTTGAGCCATCAGTAGAGCTTGGCCCATCAGGAGAGCTGGGCTCGTCAGGAGAGGTGGGCTGACAATATTTCGCAATCGCCCGGCCGCCAACGGCGTGGTAAGGCCAGCAACGATGAACATCGCCCGCTCCATACTGCCCGTAATCGCCGCTGCCTTTGGCATGGCCGTGCTCGGCGCTGCGGCCCAAGCGCCGTCGGCCTTGGCCGAGGTCAAGCCGGGGATGTGGGAGCTGACCGGGATTCCAGGGTCTTCGGCACCGCAGCGATTGTGCATCGCCGACCTCGACCGGCTGGTGCGATTTGAGCATCGTTCGCAAAACTGCACGAGCAATGTGATCAGCGACGAGGGCCGCTCGACGGTGATCGGATATAGCTGCGGAGCCGCCGGTTTCGGGCGAACCCGGATCGACGTCGTCACCCCGCGCAACATCAAGGTCGGGACGCAGGGAATTTCCGGGCAATTGCCGTTCAATTACACGCTGACCGCTCGGCGGGTAGGCGACTGCGCGAAATAAAGCGCTGCCGCGGCTGTCGTTTCAACTCGCGCCATTAAGGCGCCGTTTAACCATGTTGGGTTAGGCGGTGGCGGTGCCGGAGACGGCACGCTTTCCTCCCTATCGGGCAAGGCCCGGTCACTGGGGCCGCTCATCTCGCGAAGAGCGGCCCTTCTTTTGTCGGTCATTGGGGCCAGCTCCACTCCCGAAGCGCGGGCCTTCTTTTGTCGGATGCATCTCACTAGATGCCCGGCGATGATCTATTTCCTCATCAAGGCCGGGCTTTCCGGACTGATCGCCGCGGCTGTGTCGGAGATTGCCCGGCGCTATCCGGGATGGGGCGGGCTGGTCGCCTCGCTGCCGCTGACTTCGCTGATGGCGATGGTTTGGCTGTGGCGCGATACCGGCGATCCCGTGCGAATCGCCGACCTGTCGATGGGGGCATTCTGGTTCGTCCTGCCGTCGCTGCCGATGTTTGCACTGCTCCCGATTCTGCTCCGGTCGGGAATCGGATTCTGGGTCAGTTTCGTGGTCAGCGTGGCGGTCACTCTGGCGCTTTACGCGCTGATGTTCTGGGCCGCCCCACGACTGGGGATGAAGCTGTGAGCCGCAAGGCGGTGGTCCTGCTTTCGGGCGGGCTCGATTCGATGGTCTGCGCGGGCCTTGCACGCGAAGCCGGGTTCGCGGTGATCGCCCTGACCATCGATTATAACCAGCGCCACCGGGTCGAGCTCGATGCCGCCCGGACGATCGCCGCCGGCCTGGCCGAACGCCACCTCGTCCTGCCGATCGACCTGCGCGCGTTCGGCGGATCGGCGCTGACCAGCGACATCGCGGTGCCCAAGGGCGGGGCCGAACCCACGGGCGGGAGCATGATTCCAGTGACCTACGTCCCGGCGCGCAACACGATCTTCCTCAGCCTGGCGCTGGGGCTGGCCGAGGCAAGCGGCGCGCGCGACCTGTTCATCGGTGTCAATGCGCTCGATTATTCGGGCTACCCCGACTGCCGGCCAGAATTCATCGCCGAGTTTGAAACCCTCGCCAATCTCGCGACCAAGGCTGGGGTCGAGGCCGATCCCTTCACGATCCATGCCCCACTCCAGCACATGAGCAAGGCCGACATCGCGCGCGAGGCCGAGCGCCTGGGGCTCGACTCGGGCTTGAGCCACAGCTGCTATGACCCATCAAGCGATGGCCGACACTGCGGCCAGTGCGAAGCGTGCCGGTTGCGCGCCAAAGGGTTCGCCGATGCCGGGCTCCCCGACCCGACGCACTACACCTGATCGGCCGGCGCATGAGCTATGCCGTCAAGGAATGCTTTCTGACGCTTCA
Source organism: Sphingomicrobium sp. (assembly GCA_039928675.1). Classification (GTDB taxonomy): domain Bacteria; phylum Pseudomonadota; class Alphaproteobacteria; order Sphingomonadales; family Sphingomonadaceae; genus Sphingomicrobium. The sequence goes on from JBDSSR010000073.1 coordinate 2,212, forward strand.
GGGCGAGGGCATTCAGGCGGGCAGCCGCGCGGTGTTCCTGCGTTTTGCCGGATGCAATTTGTGGTCGGGCCGAGAGGTTGATCGAGCGACGGCCAAGTGCCGCTTCTGCGACACAGACTTTGTCGGGACCGACGGCGAGGGCGGGGGCAAGTTCGCCGACGCCGAGGAGCTTGCAGCCCGGGTCGAGGCGTTGTGGGACGGCGGCCCCGACCACCGGCTGGTGGTGATCACCGGGGGCGAGCCAATGCTTCAGCTCGACGAGCCATTGATTGCCGGGCTTCACCAGCGCGGGTTCCGAGTCGCGGTCGAAACCAACGGAACGATTGCCGCGGTGACCGGGATCGACTGGATTTGCGTAAGCCCCAAGGCCGGAACCGAGGTTGTCCAGCGGCGAGGCGACGAACTGAAGCTGGTGTGGCCGCAGAACGGGATCGACGTGGCCGAACTCGAACGCTGGGATTTTGACCATTTCCTCGTCCAGCCGATGGACTGCGAGGACTGCGAGGACAGCGAGGCGGCGATTGCGGCGGCGATTTCGCTGGCGATGAAGCGGCCGAAGTGGCGCCTGGCCCTTCAGGCGCACAAGCTGGTGGGCCTGCCCTGAATTGGAACCGGGCTAGTCGGAATTGGCGGGGGGACTGACGCTGGTTGCTGGCTTGGATGCACGAGTGCTGGGCTTGGGTGCGGGAGGCGTGGCCGACCGGTGCTTGGCAGGAAGGTCCGCGGCGTTGCCGTCGTTGCCGGCGGACGGGTCGAGCGCTTCATAATCGACGTCCGCGGCCATGTTCGCAGCGTCGGCAGTGACCGCGTCGATTGCGGTCACGTCATTGGCGACAATCGCGTCCGCGCTGAGACTTTCGTCGGATTTCTGGGCGGTTCCGGCCTGGTCGTGCTTGTTGCAGGCGGTGAGTGCAAGGAAGGCACCGGCAAGGAGGATGAGCGCGCGCATCGTTCTGATCTTTCAATGTTTGCCAAAAAAAGAGGCCGCCGGAGTTACCGGCAGCCTCTTTCAACGCCAACGCCCCCCAAAGGAGGCGTCAAAATTACATTGCGTTGTTGGCAGCCATGTTGGCGGCGTCCGCAGCGTTGTTCGCAGCGTCGGCAGCCATGTTGGCCGAGTCCGCGGCGTTCATGTCCGTCATAGCGTTCATGTCGGTCGCGTTCATGTCAGTCGTAGCATTCATGTCGGTCGTGAGGTTTTCATCGACGTTCATGGTGTTGTTGGCAGTGTCGTTGCTGCTGCAAGCAGCAACCGCCAGGGCCGCACCAGCGACCAGGATAAGAGCACGCATTCAAAACTCCCTATTTATTTGCGATCTGCAACGGCAAGCCGCTTCGCAAATCGGGCGGACAATAGTCTGAACAGCAACCCTGCATCAAGCGTCTTCGCAAGAGTGGCGCAAATGCTTGAGAAATGACGGGAAACTATCCTCCAAAGAGACATCGAGGGCGGTCAGGCCTGCTGGTTTCCCGAGTTGCGCGAGGCTGGTGACTCCAAATTGGGCGATTCCGCACGGGACGATACCGCCGAAATGCTCCAGATCGGGAGCGACGTTGATCGAAAAGCCGTGGAGAGTGACCCAGCGCTTCACCCGCACGCCCAAAGCGCCGATCTTGGCCTCTGCCGCGCCTTGCCCGACCCAGATGCCGATTCGGCCCGGGGCGCGGTGGGCGCAAACCCCAAGCTCGCCAAGCGCCGCGATCATCCATCCTTCGAGGCCGTGGACGAAAGCGCGGATGTCACGCCCGCGCCGTTCCAGGTCCAGAAGAACATAGCCGACCCGCTGGCCGGGACCGTGATAAGTGTAGCGGCCGCCTCGCCCGGCATCGAACACCGGAAGGCCGAGCGGATTGAAAAGCTCGGCTGGGTCTGCGCTCGTACCGGCGGTGAACAGCGGCGGATGTTCGAGCAGCCAGATACATTCGCGCGCCGTTCCAGCGCGAATCGCGGCGGCGCGCTCGTCCATGAAGGCGAGCGCCTCCGCATATGGAACAAGCGCGCTGCTGACGCGCCATTCGACATTGTCGACCAGCTTCATGGCCGCAACGAGATGGCGGGCGGTTGCGCTTGCCGCAAGGTGATTGCCACGCGGGCGGGGGCTGCGCATAAGTCGCGCACAGCAGCAGTGACGGGGCAATAATGGCGCGACTTTCGATTTCGCAGGCGTGGGACGAGACGAAGCGGATTTTCATTCGCGACGGAAGCCTGCTGACCGCGGTCGCGGGCGCATTGCTGGTACTTCCCAACGTCATCGCCGGGCTGGTCACTCCAGCGACCGACCCAGCATCGAGCAGCGAGGGCCGCGTCCTGACGCTGATCGCGCTGTTCGTCGGAGTGGTCGGCCAGCTGGCCATCGTCCGCCTCGCGCTCGGGCCCTCGACGACCGTCGGCCAGGCGATAGGCCACGGTTTCCGGCGCTTCCCGGTGACCTTCCTGGCCTTTTTGATCCTCGGCGTGATCGTGTTCGTGATGGTCATCCCTGCAGTGGTCGTGCTGCTTGCGCTCGGGCTGATCGACGCCAACGGGCAGACCAATGGCGCAGGGGCGATCCCGGTGCTTTTGCTGGTCGCGGCGTTCCTGTTCATCGCGGTCAAGTTCATGCTTGCAGTGCCCGTGGCAAGCGCCGAGCCGGTCGGCGCAATCGCCATCCTCAAGCGCAGCTGGCAACTGACCCGCGGCCATTACTGGATGCTGTTCGGGTTTGAGCTGTTGCTGCTGATCCTGGTCGTAGTGATGATGTATTCAGCCGCCGCGGCGGGATATGTGGTCGCCAACCTCATCGGCGGGGCAGTTTCACCCTACAG
>JBDSSR010000074.1:0-5232 GCA_039928675.1 Sphingomicrobium sp.
TTTAGGCGGCGGGCAGAAGCCGCCGTTCGCCGGCGAGACGGAGAAGTCCGCCCTGGAGCTTTTCGAACGCTCGGACTTCGATCTGCCGAATTCGCTCGCGGCTGACGCCATAGACCTGGCTCAGCTCCTCCAGCGTCTTGGGCTCGTCGGCGAGGCGGCGTTCCATCAGGATGTGCTTTTCGCGCTCGTTAAGTCCATCGAGGGCCGCGACCAGCAGATCATGGCGGACCTGCGCCTCCTCGTCCTCGGCGATCAGCTCGTCCTGCAGCGGACCGTTATCGACGAGGAAATCCTGCCACTGGCTTTCGCCGCCTTCATCACCCCTCAACGGAGCGTTGAGACTGGTGTCGCCGCCCATCGCCATGCGCCGGTTCATCGACACAACTTCGGCCTCGGTAACTCCCAGATCGGTGGCGATCTTGGTCACGTCGGCGGGCTTCATGTCGCCGTCTTCGAACGCTTCGATCTGGTTCTTCATCCGCCTAAGGTTGAAGAACAGCTTCTTCTGCGCCGCGGTGGTGCCCATTTTCACCAGGCTCCACGAGCGCAGAATGAATTCCTGGATCGATGCGCGGATCCACCACATGGCGTAGGTAGCAAGGCGGAAGCCGCGCTCTGGTTCGAACTTTTTGACGCCCTGCATCAGGCCGATATTGCCTTCCGAGATCAGCTCGCTGACCGGGAGGCCGTAGCCGCGATAACCCATGGCGATCTTTGCCACCAGGCGCAGGTGGGAGTTGACCAGCTTGGCGGCGGCGTCGGTGTCGCCATGCTCACGCCAGCGCTTGGCAAGCATATATTCTTCCTCGGGCGTGAGGATCGGGAATTTCTTGATTTCGCTAAGATAGCGGTTGAGCCCGGCCTCCCCGCCGGACGCGGGTAGCGAGACGATCCCTTTTCGCTGAGCCATGATTCTTCGTCTTCTCCCTTCCCGGAGCAGCGCCGGAGAGCGCCCCTAGCGTGTTAAATCCTATACACCAAGTGCGTTGAACAGTCCCTGCATGTCCGCCGGCATCGGGCTGGAAAAAGACAACTTGTCCTTCGTTACAGGATGCGTGAAGCCAAGGTTTGCTGCATGAAGCGCCTGTCGTTTAAAATCCAAATCCTTCAATATGCTGGCGTAAGTCTTTACTGAGCGGCCATAGACCGGGTCACCTACCAAAAAGTGGCCGATCGACGCCATGTGGACCCGCACCTGGTGAGTCCGGCCGGTTTCCAGCCGGCACTCGACCAGAGTTGTGTTTCTTAACGATTCGATGCGTTTCCAATGGGTTACCGCGCGCTTGCCGCGGCCGCCCCGGTCCTTGGGTTCGACCACGGCGATTTTTTTTCGGTTGGTCGAGGAACGCGCAAGTGCCGCATCGACTGTGCCCGCGGCAGCTTGTGGAACGCCATCGACGATGGCCAAATAGCGGCGGTCGATCGAATGCGCAGCAAACTGCTTGGCAAGCCCTCCGTGCGCGACGTCGGTCTTGGCTATCACCAGCAGCCCGGACGTGTCCTTGTCGATCCGGTGAACGATCCCGGGACGGGCCACTCCGCCAATGCCGGAGAGCGAACCGCCGCAATGGTGGAGCAAGGCATTGACCAGCGTTCCATCGAAATTGCCCGCCGCGGGATGGACGACAAGACCCGCCGGCTTGTCGACCACCAGCAGATGCTCGTCTTCGAAAACGACTGTCAGCGGGATGTCCTGCGGTTCGTTGTGCGCCGGCCTTGGCTCGGGAACCGCGAGCGTGAGGTTTTCGTCGCCGCGCACCTTGATCGCCGGGTCGCGGATCGCTCCACTTGCGGTTTCTACAGCGCCACTCCGGATCAAGCTTTTCAACCGCTCGCGCGACAGGGTCGGAACGGCCTCGGCCAAGGCGCGGTCGAGGCGCCAGCCAGCATGGGCGGGCGCAAGGCGCACGGCAATCGTCTGAATAACCCCCATCTTGGCTTGAATATGGGTTTTGCATCGCCACCGTTCAATGGTCGGAAAGTTCCTTTGCGAAGGTTCGTTGACGGCGGTAATGGTTCGCATCGAACCTTGCGCCAGCGTGAGCCTGCGCCCATTGGAGCCGATGCGATGAACGCGGTCGATCTCGCCAGTTTGCTTTGCTCGCGGCTTTGCCACGATCTGATGTCGCCCGTCGGCGCTCTCAACAACGGGATCGAGCTGCTTGCCGATGAAAACGACCCCGACATGCGCGAAAAGTGCCTCGAGTTGCTGGCCGACAGCGCTCGGGCCTCGGCCAACAAGCTCAAATTCTTCCGGCTCGCCTTTGGTGCCGCGGGCGGGTTTGGTGAAGCCATCGACACCCACGAGGCTCGGGCGGTGCTGGAAGGGCTGTTTGGTGCAGAACGGCGGATCGATCTTGGCTGGGCGGTCGCCGACGACAAATTACCCAAGGGCGCGGTCAAGCTGCTGCTAAACCTCGCATTGCTTGCCGGCGATGCTCTGGTCAGGGGTGGGCGGCTCGATGTCGGGGCGGAAAGCCGCGACGGTGAACTGGAGATAGCGATCCGGGCCGAAGGTCCGCGGATACTGCTCGACCCGGTTCTTCGCGAAACGCTTGCGACTGGCGGTGGAGTAACGGTCGAGCCGCGCGCCGCCGGGGCCTGGCTGGCGCATAGTCTCGCCGCGGAAGCCGGTGGCACGATCAGGCTGTCGGATTCTTCGGCCGAAGTGCTGATGATCGGGGCTGCCCTTCCGCAGGCGGGCTGAGCGCAGCCCGTCTGGCGTGCCCGAGCCCGTTGGCTTACATCACAGTCGGAGGCGCGGATGGTTCAAGTGCGGTTGAAGGGCTTGCTGCCGCCGGGGATGGACCCGGCGACCATGCCGACGATCAACGTGCTCGAACCCCCGGGACCACGCCAGGAGCCCGATTATGCGGCGTTCGACATCCGCGACGGCCGGCCCGCTCCCGATGATTTGCGAAGCGAGGCCGAGCGTTTTGCCGAGGACGGCTTCGTTCTGCTTCCCCACGACACGCGGGTTCGCGACTGGGATGACGACGTCGCAAGCATCTATCTGCCCGAAATCGAAGCGATCCTTCGCGATCGCCTGTTCCCGGGGCGCCGGATTGAAATTGCCCAGCGCGCGCCGCTGATTCGCAGGGGTCGTAATACAAAGGAGAATTACGCCCAGGGCGTTCATTCTGACGGACCGCTGACCCCGGACCATTTCGCCCAGAATGTCGGCGGGTTCGCCGGGCCGGACGCGGTTCGCTGGTGGAAGGGCGGGTTCGACCGGGCTGAAGTAAGCGGTTACGTCAACGTTGATTTCTGGCGAACCACCAACATGTCGGGGCCGCTCGAGCACATGCCATTGGCGCTGTGTCGCCCGGCCAGCCTCGACCGCGCCGACATTGTGCCGACGTCGATGGTCGGGATTGCGCCCGAGCGGCGTGAGACCCGCCACCTGACGCTCCGTTACAATCCTTCGCAGTCGTGGGTCTATTTTCCGGGCATGGAGGCCGACGAACTGCTTGCCTTCAAGCTGTGCGAATTCTGGAAGGACGATCCTGACGGACAGCCGCAAAACGTATTTCATACCGCTTTCGAACATCCCGATACCCCGGCCGACGCGGAGCATCGGCAAAGCTGCGAGCATCGGGTCGGCGTTTTCGTTCTGCGCGATTGAAGCCGGATCGAGCCGGGGCAGAGGGCTAACGGCGCGTTAACACCTCGAAGGCATAAGCGCCCCCGAAGTATTGCTTGGGGGCTTGGCCGGCGAATGGACGACCTGATTGCCGATTTCGTAGCGGAATGCCGCGAAATGCTCGAAGCGTTGGGCGGCGAAATTGTCGCCTGGGAAGCCGAGCCGGATGACCGCGCCCGGCTCGACAACATTTTCCGCTTCGTCCACACCGTCAAGGGCAATTGCGGCTTCTTTGAGTTCCCGCGGCTCGAGGCCTTGAGCCACGCCGCCGAGGATGCTCTTGCCGATGTTCGCGCCGGTCGCCGATTTCCCGACGGACCGCTTGTCAGCGCGGTTCTGGCCATCATCGACCGCATTTCCGAGATGGTCGCGGCGATCGACGCTGGCGAAGACATGCCGACGGGCGATGACAGCGGGCTGATCGCTGCGCTTGCCCCCGGGGCCGAGGGGGTGGCCGTTCCGGCGTTCGCGGCTTCGGCCGATAATCACGGCAAGGCTCTCGCGGCGCCGCGCACCATCCGCCTTTCGGTCGAACTTCTGGACCGGGTCATGAGCACGGTTTCCGACATGGTGCTGGCGCGTAATGAGCTTGCCCGCAGGCTGCGCGAATCGCACAGCGACATTCCGGTCGACGGTGCCTTCGAGCGGCTGTCATCGATCATCGCCGAGATGCGCGACGCAATTACCCGAACACGCATGCAGCGCATCGAAAATCTGTTCGTCGGACTGCCGCGCATGGTTCGCGACCTGTCAGCCGAACTTGGCAAGCAGGTGCTGGTCGATGTCGAGGGCGGCGACGTCGAACTCGACCGCGAAATGATCGAAATGATCCGCGATCCACTCACCCACATCGTCCGCAACTCGGTCGATCATGGGATCGAGACTCCGGCCGAACGCTTGCGTTCGGGCAAGCGGGAAATCGGAATCCTGTCGGTTGCCGCTCGTCAATCGGGCAACCAGATCCTGATCGACATCCACGACGACGGACGCGGCATCGACGGCAAGCGGCTGGTCGAAAAGGCGATTAGCGCCGGAATCCTCGACAAGGCCGCCGCGGCCCAGCTTGCACCGCGCGAACAGCTCGCTCTGATTTTCGAAGCGGGACTATCCACTGCTCGGGAAGTCACCGCGATTTCCGGACGCGGGGTCGGGATGGACGTCGTGCGTTCAAACGTCGAGCGAATCGGAGGGATCGTCGAAGTCGACAGCAAGCCGGGCGAGGGAACGCGAATGACCTTGCGCGTTCCTCTCACTCTGACGATCATCCCGGCGCTGACGGTGTCGATTGCCGGCCAGCATTTCGCAATTCCGCGCTCGGCGATCGACGAAATCGTTCGCGCCAATGGCGAATCGGTCGTTCTCGAGCACCTTGGCGGAGCGGGCATGGCGACTATTCGCGGCCGACGAGTCCCCGAAGTCTCGCTTGCCAAAATTCTTGGAATCGAAAGCGCGCTTACAGAAACCGAACGCACGTTGGTCGTGCTGCGGCCTGCGGGCGGCGACGTTTACGCGCTTTCGGTCGATCGCATCCACGACCATGAGGAACTGGTGGTCAAGCCGGCTGCTCCAGCAGTCATGGCCACCGGTCT
>JBDSSR010000075.1:0-8208 GCA_039928675.1 Sphingomicrobium sp.
CATTGATCGTGTCCTTGAGCGCTGCCATTTCGCCCGACGCCTCGACCGCGATCGAGCGAGTTAAATCGCCCTTCGTCACCGCCGTCGCAACGTCGGCGATCGAGCGCACCTGGTTGGTCAAATTGGCGGCGAGCTGGTTGACGTTGTCGGTCAGGTCGCGCCACAGGCCGGCCGCGCCGGGCACTCGCGCCTGACCCCCGAGCCGCCCTTCGACGCCGACTTCGCGCGCCATGCTCGTGACCTGGTCGCCGAAGGTGGAAAGCGTCTCGATCATGCCGTTGATGGTTTCGGCCAGCGCCGCGATTTCGCCCTTTGCGTCGAACGTCAGCTTGCGCTTCATATTGCCCTGGGCAACGGCGGTGACGACGTCGGCGATGCCGCGCACCTGGTTGGTCAGGTTGGTCGCCATCAGATTGACGTTGTCGGTCAAGTCCTTCCACGTCCCGCCAACGCCGGGGACCTTGGCCTGGCCGCCCAATTTGCCCTCGGTGCCGACCTCGCGCGCGACGCGCGTCACTTCGGACGCGAAGCCGTTCAATTGATCGACCATCACGTTGATGGTGTCCTTGAGCGCGAGGATTTCGCCCTTCACGTCGACCGTGATCTTTTTCGACAGATCGCCGCGCGCCACCGCGGTCGTCACGTCGGCGATATTGCGGACCTGGCCGGTCAAATTGGCGGCCATCAGATTGACGTTATCCGTCAGATCCTTCCACGTCCCGGCGACGCCTTCGACGCGGGCCTGGCCGCCTAGCTTGCCTTCGGTGCCTACTTCGCGGGCGACGCGGGTCACTTCCGAAGCGAAGCCGTTGAGCTGGTCGACCATGACGTTGATGGTGTTCTTCAGCTCGAGAATTTCGCCCTTCACTTCGACCGTGATCTTTTTCGACAGATCGCCGCGCGCAACTGCGGTGGTCACTTCGGCGATGTTGCGGACCTGGCTGGTGAGGTTGGTTGCCATTGCGTTGACGTTGTCGGTCAGGTCCTTCCAGGTGCCGGCGACCCCCTTGACCCGTGCCTGGCCGCCAAGCTTGCCTTCGGTTCCCACTTCGCGGGCAACGCGCGTGACTTCCGAAGCAAAGCCATTGAGCTGGTCGACCATGGTGTTGACGACCTTGCCGATGCGCAGAAATTCGCCGCGCAGAAGCCGCCCGTCGATTTCGACCGTCATGCTTTGCGAAAGGTCGCCCTTGGCCACTGCGCCGATGACGCGCGAGACTTCGGCGGTCGGCTGGACCATGTCCTCGATCAGCTCGTTGACCGAGCGAATTGCCGTTTCCCAGCCGCCGCGCGCGTTCTTGACCCGCCCGCGCTGGCTGATCTTGCCTTCCTTTCCGACCACCTTGGAAAGGCGCTCGAACTCCTGCGTCATTTCCTCGTTGAGGGCGACGACTTCATTGAAAAGGCCGGCGATTTCACCGTCGGCGCCATCGACCTCCTCGGGCAGGCGCACGCTGAAGTCCCCCCGCCGAAGGGCGCGAAGGGCGCTCACGAGCTGGCGGCGGTCGATGAATTCGCGGGGAGCCTGGATGTTCACGCTTACGTCTCCGTGTGGCTACTCTCCCCCCACCCGGTTGCACAAAAGACGGCCCCCCGGCCGTCCCGATTTTCTCGCTGTAATCGAATGATTCGGTTTCCGCTTCCAAAAAATGTCGCGGAGATGGTGATGGAGTTGCGGGGCCAATTGCTCGACCAAAGGTTGCCTTGGCCTGATTCGCACCGATAGGGGCAGCCTATGGTGCCCAAGCTGGAAACCCTTAACCGGTGACCGATCCGGACGAAGATCTGTTGCGATTTGTTGGATCGAGCTTCAGTTCGGTGTGGGCGCTCGAGCTTCTGCTGGTCCTCAAGAAGGCGGGGCGACCATATCTGCCCGGAGAGCTGGTCAGCGTTCTTCGAGCAAGCGAGCTGGTCGTCAGCAACGCTTCCGATTCCCTCATCGCCGCGGGCTTCGTCTCGATTGACGACCATGGCGTGCGCTATCTTCCGGTCAACGACGAGATTGCAGAAAAGGTCGAACGGATCGAAATGCTTTATGGGGTCCGGCCAAACAGCGTGCGCCGCGCGATCATTTCAAGCGCAAGCTCCGGGGCAACCGCTTTCGCGGATGCCTTCAAGCTGCGGAAGGACCGTTGATGAGCCATCTGTTCCCGGCGATCGTCTATATTCTGTGCTTCCTGACCAGCACGGCCTGCGCCTGGATGCTTGGCCGAAGCTATCGCGACTCCGGAGCGCGCCTGCTGTTGTGGAGCAGCATCTGTTTCGCCTTCCTGGCCGTCAACAATCTCGTCCTGGTGCTCGATCGCGTCGTCTGGCCGACCCCGCAGGTCGACTTGCGGCTGCCCCGGCTGCTCCTTTCGCTGGCTGCAGCCGTCTCGCTGATCTGGGGCTTCATCAGCGACTCCGAGGAGAGTTGATCCAAGTGACGCTTTACGATTTCCTCTCCGGCGCGGTCGCCTTCGGCTTTCTGACCTGCAGCCTCATCTTCCTCGGCTATTGGAAACGCACGCGCGACGAACTGTTCGTGATCTTCTCGCTGTCGTTCGCGTTGATGGGCATCGGCCAGGCGCTGCTAGCGCTTGCCAACATTCCCACCGAGCAACGAGCGTCGGTCTATCTCATCCGGTTGAGTGCGTTTCTTCTCATCCTGGTTGCGATTTACCGCAAGAATCGGACGGCATAGGCCGCCCCGCTCGAGGCTTGCGTTCAAGCCGTCGGCCAGCTCTCGATCGTTTCGACGAAACGGGTCAGCCAGGCATTGGTCTGGTGTCCGTCGACGACCCGATGGTCGATCGTCAAAGTGACATAGGCCATCGGCCGGATGACGATCGAATCGGCGCCGTCCATCTTGCGCACCACGACCCGCTTTTGAAGTTTGCCAATGCCGAGGATCGCCGCTTGTCCCTGGTGGAGGATGATCGGCGACGCCAGCAGCGATCCCGACACCCCATGGTTGGAAATGGTAAAGCTTCCGCCCGACACGTCGCTTCGCTCGAGTGTGCCGCCGCGGGCGCGGCGCGTGAGGTCGTCGAGCGAAGCGCCGATCTCCGCAAGGCTGAGCGCGCCGGCGTTCTTGACCACCGGGACCACCAGGCCCTTGTCGCCAAGCGCGGTCCCAACGCCAATGTCGATCGTCGCGGACATTGCAATTCGATCGTCCTCCCAGCGGCCGTTGATCGCGGGCGCGACCGCCATTGCGTCGGCTGCAGCCTTGACGATGTAGGCGGTGTAGCTGAGTTTCCGCCCCTCACTTGCAAGCGCCGCCCGGTGCGCCTCGACCGCCGAAAAATCGGCCTCGAACAAAGCGGTAACGTGGGGTGCCTGAGACACCGCGCGAACCATGTTCTGGGCGATGGCAAGGCGCATCCGGTCGTGCGGAATATCGAGCGTGGCCGTTCGGCGCGGCTGAGTGGTGACCGGTTCCCCCGGCGCGCGCGCTTGCGCAACCGCCTGGTCGACATCCTCGCGCGTTATCCGGCCATTGCGGCCAGTCCCGGCAATCCGCGACGGGTCGATGCCATGCTGAAGGCAAGCGCGCTTCACCGACGGTGAGAGGCGAGACTCGCTGTGCCCCGGCGAAGGCAAAGGGCCAGTCGCGCCAGGCACGGTTGCGCTACCATCGTCATCTTGCACTTCGCGCTTCGCCTGCGGCCCTGCCTTCGCAGCAGCGCCGTCACAATCAATCCGTCCGAGCAGCGCTCCGGGGACAGCTTCCGCATCGATGTCGAGCACGATTTCGGCGAGAACGCCGGCGCCCGGCGCCGACACCTCCTGCGTGACCTTGTCGGTTTCCAGCTCGACCAGCGGATCGTCGAGCGCGACCTGATCGCCGACCTTCTTGAGCCAGGCGCGGACCACCGCCTTGGTGCCTTCCTGCTCGTCGGGAACGCGGACCTCGATCATCTGGCGCCGATCATTGCTAGAAGCCCATCAGCCGGTCAATTTCGGCGCGGATCGAGGCCGGTCCGGGAAGCACTGCTTCGAGCAGGCTTGGATGATGCGGGCTCGGAATATCGGGCATTGTCACCCGCGCCACCGGAGCGTCGAGGTCGAGGAAGGCTTCGTCGGCAACCACCGCCGCAATCTCCGCGCCAAAGCCGCCGGTCCGCAAATCCTCATGAACGATGAGGCAGCGGCGGGTTCGGCAAACGCTGTCGAGCACCATCTCGCGGTCCCACGGCATCAGCGTTCGAAGGTCGATGACATCGGCGCTGATGCCTTGCGCCGCAGCTTCGCAACGCGGCACCATCGCACCCCAGGTAACGATCGTAATTGCATCTCCGGAGCGGGTCTTCTTGGCCTGCCCGAACGGCAGAACATAATCGTCGCCGGGCCACGGCCGCCGCGCCCAGGCGTCGTCGAGCATTGCGCGATGCTCGAAGAACAGCACCGGGTCATTGCCGCGAAGCGAACCGCGAAGCAGCCCGACGGCATCTTCGGCGTTGGACGGAACCGCGACCTTCCACCCCGGATTGTGGACGAATTCGACCTCGTTGGTCATCGAATGCCACGGATCCCCGCACTTGAAGAACCCGCCTGGAACGCGCAGCACCATCGGCGCTGCAAAGCGGTTGTTGGTGCGCCAGCGGATGGTCCCGCAATCGTGGATCTGCTCGGTTGCCGGTTCGGCATATTTGCGGAACTGGATTTCGGGGACCGGCATCAATCCGGCAAGCGCCATTCCAACCGCGCGCCCGACGATGCCTTCTTCGTTGAGCGAAGTGTCGAACACGCGGTCCGCCCCGAACCGCTCCTGAAGCCCGAGCGTGACGGCATGGACCCCGCCCTTGGGGCCGACGTCCTCGCCGAACACAAGAACTCTGGGATTGGCCTCCAGCTCCTGCTCCAGGGTCCGGCGGATCGCGGTCACCATGTTGATCCGCTGGCCCGCGGGCGCCGGCTCCGACGTTTCGGGCGGTGGCGAATAGCCGCTGTTCCATTGCCCGCCGACGGCCTGCATCTCGCCTTCGAAGAAGACGTTGGTCGCAACCCAATCCGGCGATGAAACGCCGCGCGCCTCGGCCTCGGCGACCGCCGCTTGAACCTGCCACGCGGCCTCGCGCTCGAGATCAGCCCATGCGTCTTCGCCAAGCTGCATCCGCGCGGCCTGGCGCTTGAGCTTGGGAAGCGGATCGCGCGCCCATTCGGCGGCGATCTGGTCCTTGTTCTTGTACGTCTGGGTATCCTGGAAGCTGTGACCTTCGAGGCGGGGCACCGTCAGCCTCAAAAGCATCGGTGAGCGCCGGGTTCGGACATGGTTGACGGCGCGATCGATGAGCGCCGACGCTTCAGCCGGGTCGGTCCCGTCGCCATCCAGAATCGCAAGCCCGGAAAAGGCGGCGAGGTTGGCGGCGATACTGCGCCCCGGGGTCTGATAGTCCGACGGAACCGAAATCCCGTAGCCATTGTCCTCGATATAAAAAAGCAGCGGCAATTGTTGTGTCGTAGCAATAGTTAACGCCGACCAAAATCCGCCGGTGGCGCAGCTTGCGTCCCCGCCAAGCACGATCGCGATCGCCTCATCGGCTTCGCCCAAGACGCTGGCCTTGTAGGCGATGGCCTGGGCCCAGCCGGCCGCGGGCGTATATTGCGCGCCGACCCCACCGCACATCGGCAGGGCCTGCGCTCCATCGGGATTGGGGAAGTTAAACACCGCTCCGATATCGCGTCCGTCGGAATAGCCGCCAGCAAGCCCCATGCCCGATCCGAGCGCATCGGCCAGCGGTACTCCAAGAGCGAGCAACAACGGCCGCGAGCGGTAATAGCCGAACACCCCGTCGCCGCGTCCCAGCCGAAGACCGAGGAGCACCTGCGCCAAATCGTGGCCCCGCGCCGAAAACTGGTAGAGTACCTTGCGCGCCGGAACGAGTTCCTCTTCCTCGATCCGGTCCATCTCGCGGCTGGTCAGCACAAGCCTCGAAACTTCTCGCCAGTCCACATCCGTAGCGGTTCGTCCCGGGTCCTTTTCAGCCATTGCGATCAGCCATTTCGATCAGTCATCCAGCGCTTCGATCACGGCTGCGACAAAGCGATCGAGCGCGGCGTCGCTCATCCCGACGACATTGAACCGGCCGCTGTCTGCCATGTAGATGGCATGGTCCTCGCGCAGTCTGGCGACCTGCTCGACGGACAGCGGCAACATCGAGAACATTCCGAACTGGCGGCCGATGAACGCGAGTCGCGGATCGGCGGCGGCAATCCGTCCACGCACCGCGTTGATCCTGTCGCGCATCGCATCGAGTTCGACCAGCCAGCGCGCACGAAGCGCATCGTCGTCGAGGATGATCCGGACCACCGCCGCACCGTGATCCGGCGGCATCGACCACATTGCGCGCGAAATCTGGAAGGCATGGCCAAGGGCCGTCGCCGCGGCCGCCGCAGACCGGCTCTTGATGAACAAGGTCCCAACCCGGTCGCGATAGCAGCTGAAATTCTTGTCGCAGCTTTGCGCGACGATCACCTCGTCACAGGCGTCAAGGATTCCGCGAAGGCCGCGCGAATCTTCGTCCAGCCCGCGGCCGAAGCCCTGATAGGCGATGTCGACGAACGGGATCAGGCCGCGCTCGGCCACGACTTTGGTGACTTGGCGCCACTGCTCGTCACTAAGATCGGCGCCGGTCGGGTTGTGGCAGCAGCCGTGAAGCAGCGCGATGTCGCCCGGCGATGCCTGGTCGAACGCCGCCAGCATGTCTTCAAAGCGGATCGTAGCCTGTCCGCGCTCATAATAAGGATAATCGACCGTCTGAAGGCCGACCGAGTGGATGACCGGCGGATGGTTGGGCCAGGTCGGCACTCCGATCAGCACCCGTGCCTCGGGGTTGGCAAGCGCGAGAAGCTCGAAACCCAGCCGCAGTGCGCCGCATCCCCCGGGCGTCTGAACGCCAACGATGCGGTCGTCGCCGGCATGTTCGCCAAGCACGATCGGGCGCAACAGCTCGGCGAAGCGCTTGTCGCCAGCGCTTCCCAGATAGGCCTTGGTCTCCTGCGTTTCGACCAGCCGAAGCTCGGCGTCCTTGGTCACGGTCAGGATCGGGGTGTTGCCAGCACCGTCGCGAAATACGCCGACCCCGACGTCGATCTTGTCGGGCCGCGGATCGGCGTTGACCATTCCGATGAGCGCGATCAGCGGATCGTTTTTGACGGGCGGAAGATCGGCCAGACCCCTGGCGCGGTGTGTCTCGGTCAGCATTCGAACGCGATTAGCGCGACTTGGTCGTCATTGCGAGCGGAGCGAAGCAGTTCAGCGGTGCAGACCGCGAAATTGGCGCGTTGCTTGGGGGTTCCTTGCAACGACTTTTAACCGTCGTAATCCACCGCGACCCCGTCGCCCAGCGGGACCGACTGGCAGGTAAGGATATAGCCGTCCGCGACTTCATCGTCGGTGAGGCCATAGCGCGTGCCCATTTCGACCTTGCCGGCAATCACGCGCGCCCGGCAGGTCGCGCACACCCCGGCCTTGCAGGCGAACGGCGCGGGCAGTCCCGCGGCCCGTGCGCTGTCGAGGATATTGCCGTTGGTGAAGGGCACTTTGCGAGTCCGCCCATCGAGCGTCACCGCGACGCTCAGTCCTTGCGCCTTGGACTGAAGATCGGCGATCTCGCGAGTCACCGAACCGGCGGGACGGTCGGCGGTAAACCGTTCGATGTGAATCCGCTCGCGCGCCACACCCCGGTCGAGAAGCGCGCCCTCGGCTGCGTCCATCATCGGCCCGGGACCGCAAATGAACCATCCGTCGACCTCGGCATAATCGGGGATCAGCGCCGGGATCGCTTCCTCCAGCCGCTCACGCCCCAACATTCCATTGAACAGCGCGATGTCCTGATCCTCGCCGTCGAGGAAATGGTAAAGCTCAAGCCGGTCGACATATTTGTCCTTGAGGCCCGCCAGCGCTTCGAGAAAAATGACCGAGCTGCTGTCGCGGTTGCCATACAACAAGGTGAACTTGCTGCCCGGCTCCTCGCTCAGCAAGGTCTTGATCAGCGATATCACCGGCGTGATTCCCGAACCGCCGGCAATCCCCACCAGCCGCCTTTGGTTGGCGGCCGCGAACGGCGTCGTGAAGGATCCGTGCGGGGCCATGACGTCGATCGTGTCGCCGGGCTTGAGCTGGTCTCCGATCCAGTTGGAAAACCGCCCGCCGCCGATCCTTTTGACCGTCACCATCCAGTCGCCATCGGCGGGCGCGGTGCACAGCGAATAATTGCGCCG
>JBDSSR010000076.1:0-2081 GCA_039928675.1 Sphingomicrobium sp.
GATGGCTTGTTGGGAACCTTGATGATGACCACCGACGAGCTTTGCGAAGCGCCTTCGAACTCCGCCGAGTGAGGCCCGCCACCGATAGCGGTGACGCCGCCGGTCGTGGTCAGAACATCCGCATTGGGTTCCAGCACTGCTGTGCCCGCTGCGGTGCGCGACAAGGCGCCGAAAACCATGTCCTTGAGCTTGACCACCGTGACCGGACGAATGACGTTGGCGGACCCGCTTCCAAGCGCGGTTGGAGGGGCTGCTTCAAGGCATGGCGAAACCGCCGACAGCACCAGGGCGCAGCCGGCTCGAATCCACCAGGATCGACGCCATAACATGGCCCCAGAGCTAGACGGTTAACGTCAAGGTCATTCTACCGGTTAGGGTAAACAGCCGATTTACCTTGATTGCTTGTCGCTCAACGGCCTGCCCCTTATGCGCCGGAACGCCATGAACGACGCCGCAATCCGCATCGAATCGCTGTCGAAGACCTACGCTGCGCAGGGCGGCGAGCCGAAGCGCGCGCTCAACGACGTGAGCTTTGATGTCGCAAGCGGCCAGATCTTCGGGCTTCTCGGGCCCAATGGCGCGGGCAAGTCGACGCTGATCAACATCCTTGCCGGGCTGGTCCTGAAAACATCGGGCAAGGTCACCTTGTGGGGCTTCGACATCGACGAGCATCCGCGCAACGCCAAACGCGCGATCGGAGTGGTCCCGCAGGAAATCATCTTCGACCCGTTTTTCACGCCGCGCGAGACACTCGAAATCCAGGCCGGGCTGTACGGGATCGCCAAGACCCTGCGGAAGAGTGACGAGCTGCTTGCGGCGATGCATCTTTCGGACAAGGCCAATGCCTATTCGCGCACTTTGTCCGGAGGCATGAAGCGGCGGTTGCTGGTGGCCAAGGCGATGGTTCATTCACCGCCGATCCTGGTGCTCGACGAGCCGACCGCCGGGGTCGATGTCGAACTTCGCCGCCAGCTGTGGGACTATGTCCGGCAGCTGCACGCGGCCGGAGTGACGATCGTCCTGACCACGCATTACCTCGAGGAAGCCGAGCAATTGTGCGACCGGATCGCGATCATTCACCACGGCCGGGTGATTGCCAACGAACCGACCCGGCAACTGGTCTCGCGGGCGCAGGAAAAGTCGGTGGTTGTAACCTTCGACAAGGACCTCGCCACGGTCCCTGCCAATCCGCTGTTCGAGAACGCCGTCATGACCGACCAGCGAACGGTCGAAATCACCTTTCGCAAGGACAAGGTCAACGCCGGCCAGGTGCTTGCCGCGCTGGCTGCCGAGGGGCTTGCGATCGACGATGTCAGCACCCGCGATCCCGATCTCGAGGACGTCTTCCTGAGCCTGGTCGCGGCCGACCGGGACCCTGCGTGACGGAGACCGCCGACGTCCTCATCATCGGGTCGGGCGCGGCTGGACTGACTGCCGCGCTCAACCTTGCCCGGACCCACAAGGTCGCGGTCATCGCCAAGGGTGCGCTTGGCGACAGCGCCACCGGCCGGGCGCAGGGCGGGATTGCCGCGGTGCTCGAGGAAGGCGACAGTTTCGAGGCCCACGTCGACGATACGATGATCGCGGGGGCGGGGCTCAACGATCGCAAGGTGGTCGAGTACGTCGTCGAGGAAGCGCCGCTCGCAATCGCCCGGCTGATCGAGCTCGGAGTGCCGTTTGCAACCGATGGCAACGCGCTTCATTTGACCCGCGAGGGCGGCCACAGCCACCGCCGGATCGTCCATGTCGCCGACGCCACCGGCTATGCCATCCAGCAGGCGCTCGAAATTGCAGCGTCGCAAAACCCCAACATCATTCTGGTCCCCGACATGGTCGCGATCGACCTTGTCACCGGTCGCCATGCCAAGCAGTTTTCCACAAGCGGCGCGGTGCACGGGCTCTACGCCTGGAACCGCGCCACGCGGCGGGTCGAAACGTTGACGGCGCGTGCGACCATCCTTGCGACTGGAGGGGCTGGCCGCTGCTACCTCTATTCGACGGCTCCGCGCGGCGCGACGGGGGACGGAATCGCAATGGCCTGGCGGGCCGGATGCCGCGTGTCGAACATGGAACTCATGCAG
>JBDSSR010000077.1:0-12837 GCA_039928675.1 Sphingomicrobium sp.
CCGCAAAGCACGTCCAAACTTGACGTGTTCGAGCTGACCCCGGTTGCCCAGCAGCCCGATTAATGGCGGACGATGGTGCCGGCCGGGGCGCGGCCGACGGTGAGGGTGCGGGGCGGCTTGCCGACCCGGCCGAAGTTCGCGCGATCCTGATTGCCTCGGCCCGTGCCGGCGAGCCGATCACCTATGGCGACATTCTGGGATTGCTCGGCCATCGCTTCAGCCGGCCCAAGATGCGCGCCTTGTGCAAGGTCCTGTCGACGATCGATGACGAGGCCGAAGAGCTTGGCGAGCCTGAGCTTGCAGTGCTTGTGGTTCGGCAGTCGGATGGCCTTCCCGGCCAGGGCTGGTGGATCGGCGGCGCTCCCAAGCATTGCTACACCGGCGGATGGGAAGGGGCCCCGGCCGCCAGGCTGATCCGCAAGATCCAGGCCCAGGCGTTCGATTTCTGGTCGAGCCACAAAGGGCGAGTACAGCGCGACGGAGCGCTTCGCTCGCAATGACCAAATCCGCCTGTTAGGGCAGCATTCAAGTGACCGACCATCGCACCTTTATAGTCAGCGACGACGACGATGGCATTCGCCTCGATCGCTGGTTCAAGCGGCATTTGCCCGACGTCAGCTTCAATCTGGTGTCGCGCTGGGCGCGCACCGGGCTGGTCCGGGTGAACGGCCAGAAGGCCAATCCGGGCGACCGCATTGAAGCTGGCCAGAAAATCGAGATCCCGCCGGCAAGCGCGCAAACCGAAGGCCCGGGCAGGGCCGCAGTTCAGCGCGAGCCGCTGAGCGAGGACGAGGCGCAGTTCGTTCGCGACATGGTGATTTACAGCGATTCGCATGCGTTCGTGCTGAACAAGCCCCCGGGCCTTGCGACCCAGGGCGGGACCAAGACCAACCAGCATCTCGACCGGCTGCTCGACGGGCTGGCCGATGAGCGCGGCCGGCCCAAGCTCGTCCACCGGCTCGACAAGGATACGTCGGGTGCGATTCTGGTCGCTCGGACGGCGCGCTCGGCGGGGCATTTCGCAAAGGGATTTTCGAGCCGCACTGCGCGCAAGGTCTATTGGGCGCTGGTCGTCGGAAAGCCGGCCGGCGACGAGGGTATGATCGATGCGCCGCTTGCCAAGCAGCCGGGTTCGGGCGGCGAGAAGATGCAGATCGACGAGGAGCACGGGCTTGCCGCAAAGACCCGCTGGCGGACGATCGACCATGCCGGCAATCGCGCCGCCTGGGTCGAGCTCCAGCCGCTGACCGGGCGAACCCATCAATTGCGCGCGCACATGGCGGCGATCGGCCATCCGATTGTCGGCGATGCAAAATATGGCGGGCCCGAGGCGTTCCTGACGGGGGGAATCAGCCGCAAGCTTCATCTCCACGCGCGGCGCATCCGAATCGATGCGCCCGAGGGCGGGAAGATCGACGTCACCGCCGAGCTTGCGCCCCATTTCGCCGAGAGCCTGGCAACGCTCGGGTTCGAGCCGCTGGCCGGCGACAGCCTGTCGCTCGAAGCCCCCAGGCCATCGCCCGAAGCCAAGCAGCGCAAGGTCGCAGCGGTCGCCCGGACCCGTCGCCGCGAGCGGCGCGGCGAGCGCCGTTCGAGAGGCGGCCAGGACGGCAAACCCAAGGGCGGAAAGGGCGGTCCAGGCGGGAAGAACGGGCCAGGCGGGAAGAGCGGGCCAGGCGGGAAGAGCGGGCCAGGAGCAAAGAGCGGGCCGGGGCCAAAGAGCGGGCCAGGTCGGGCTCCGCGGCGATGACCGACGAAGACAAATGGCGCCAGCGGCTGCTGGCTTATACCGCGGTGCGCGCGGCTGGAGTCGCGGTCTTCCTGCTCGGTGTCGCGATCGCCTTCTCCGGCCTCGTTCGTCCGGGCGGGTGGCCGCAAGTGGGTGCAATCGTCGCCATTTGCGGCGCTCTTGAGGCCCTTCTCGCACCGCGGCTGGTCAAGCAGTCGTGGGACCGGCGAGACCGCGAGCAGAAGTGAAGCGGTTCTGGAAGGACTCCGCGGTCGAGCTGGCCGAAGGGGGCTGGACGGTCGCGCTTGACGGGCGGGCGGTGCGAACTCCGGCGCGGCATGCGCTGGTCGTTGCAAGCCGGCCGCTGGCGCAAGCGATTGCCGAGGAGTGGCGCAGCGCGAGCGACGAGATCGACCCGCGGGCAATGCCGCTGACCGGCCTCGCGAATGCCGCGATCGACCGCGTTGCCGTTGATCGGGCCGGTTTTGCCGCAGGCCTCGCGCGCTATGCGCAAGCCGACCTTGCCTGCTATCGTTCGCATGGGCCAAAGCCGCTGGCCGATCGGCAGGAGGAGCAGTGGAATGCGCTGCTCGGCTGGGCCCGGCAGCGGTTCAAAGTGGAATTCGCGACGACCACCGCAATCACCCACGTCGCCCAGCCGCCCGCGACCATCGACACGCTCGCCAATGCGGTTGGGGCGCTCGATCCGTTCCGGCTAGCCGGCCTGTCGCCGCTGGTAACCATCGGCGGATCGCTGGTTGCAGCGCTGGCGGTGCTGGAACGCGCGGTGTCGCCCGAGGACGCGTGGGCGGCGGTGACGGTTGACGAGCAATGGCAGAGCGAGAAATGGGGCGAGGATGCCGATGCTCAGGCAGCGCTCGAGGGACGCCGCCGCGAGTTCATGGCCGCGGCACGGTTTCTGGAGCTGCTTGAGCGCTAATTGTTCGGCCGCTCGACTAGGCGGCGGACGAAATCGGCGAGCTGGGGGCGGCGGTTGCGGCGCATCCGTTCGGCCCCGATGATCGACTGGACTTCGGACAGGCACTCGTCGACGTCGCGGTTGACCAGCACATAATCATATTCGCCGTAATGGCCGATCTCGCCCTCGGCCCGACGCATTCGGCCGTGGATCACCGCGTCGCTGTCGGTGCCGCGGTCGCGAAGCCGGCGCTCCAGCTCCTCCATCGAGGGAGGCAGGATGAAGATCGAGATGAGGTCGTTGCCGAACGCTGTCTTGAGCTGCTGCGTACCCTGCCAGTCGATGTCGAACAGGATGTCATGCCCGTCGCGAAGCGCTTCCTTGATCGGCTCCTTGGGGCTGCCGTAGCGGTGGTCGAAGACATAGGCCCATTCGGCAAACCCGCCCGAATCGACCAGGCGCTGGAACTCGGTGTCGTCGACGAAGTGATAATCGTCGCCCTCGATCTCGCCGGGGCGGGCCGGCCGGGTGGTCGCGCTGACCGACATCCCAATGCCCATGTCCGACTTGAGCAAGAGCCGGGCGATGGTCGATTTGCCCGCTCCTGACGGAGACGACAGGACAATGAGCAGGCCGCGGCGCTGTCGGCTGTCGATGGGAGCCATGGTCGCTCTTGCTTCGGTGACCCGTGCCAGTCAAGCGACCAGTTGCTGCACTGCACAAAAAAAGGCTTGAAATGGTGCAGCGCAATGTATATTGTGCACTGCAACATATCGGAGAATAAGAATGGCTGAAGAAACAAAGATCGAGGCGCACGCCGCCGTCCAGGCCCCGGCAAAAGTTGCCGAGGCAGTCGCCCAGACGGTCGAGACCATCGCCCGCGAGAGCGCCAAAACCGCCAAGCGCACCCGCGCCGCGATTGTTCGCAAGGGCAAGCGTCAGGCCAAGCGCAAGACCGCTACTGCCAAGGTTGCTACCCCGAAGGTCGCTACCGGCAAGGTCGCGACCCGCCGCACCGTTCGCAAGACGCGCAAGAGCGTCCGCAAAATCAGCACCGCAGCGCGTCGCAGCGCCGCTGCTGCAACCAAGGGAATTGAATCCGTGACTGCCAATGCATTTTTCAAGGGTTTCGACTTCGCTGGCTTTGATGCCATGCCGTCGTTTGGGCCGTCGTTCGCGCCGTTCCAGAACATGTTCGCCCAGGCCAATGAGCAGAGCCAGGGCCTGGCGCAGCGCAGCCAGAAGGTTGCAAGCGAGCTTACCGATCTTGCGCGCGCAAATGTCGAAGCCGTGGTCGAGGCCGGCCGCGTAGCCGCCGAGGGTGCCCGTTCGGTCGCCCAGGATGCAGCAACCACCGGCCGCAGCGGCTTCGAGCAGGCCGCCGACGCGATCCGTTCGCTTGCCGAAGCCAAGTCGCCGACCGAATATCTGCAGCTGCAGAGCGACTTCGCCCGCGCTTCGTTCGACCGCATGGTCACCGAAAGCTCGAAGCTGACCGAATCGATGGTGAAGCTTGCTGGTGAAGCCTTCCAGCCGCTTTCGAACCGCGCCTCGGCCAATGCCGAGCGTTTCAACACTCTCGTTGCCTGACCCTCTCCCCTCCTAAAGTCCGGCAACGTACTGCGGCGGTCGCTCCCTCCAAGGGGCGGCCGCCATTTTTTTGTGCCATTGAGGATAGAGGTGGGGTTGCCGCCTTTTGATGGCTTGCCATATTTCAAGGTTCAATGAGGACATTTTACATCAGCATGGCGAACCGGCCCGATGACGACGGTATCGGCGACGACGGGATCGGCGCCGGGGGCATCGACGACAGCGGGATCGATGATAATGGCGCCGGAGACGGCGAGACCAGGGTCGCGACTCGTACCCGGCCGAGGACCAAGAAGCCGTCCAACTACAAGGTGCTGATGCTCAACGACGATTATACGCCGATGGAATTCGTCGTCCTCATCCTCCAGCAGTTTTTCGCAATGAGCATCGAGGATGCGACCCGGGTCATGCTCCAGGTCCACCAGCGCGGAGTCGCGGTGTGCGGCGTGTTCACCTACGAAGTGGCCGAAACCAAGGTCAGCCAGGTCATCGACTTCGCTCGCGAGAACCAGCACCCGCTCCAGTGCACGCTGGAGAAGGCGTAGGTTGCACGACTGCCAGCGAGCGTTAAAGCGCGAGGCCGATGGACAGCATCTGGATCAAGGGCGGCGCCGTCCTGAAGGGCGAAATTCCGATCAGCGGAGCAAAGAATGCGGCGCTGACGCTGATGCCCTGCGCGCTTCTCACCGATGAGAAACTGACGCTCGGCAATCTGCCCCGGCTCGCCGACGTCGACACTTTCAGCCACCTCCTCAACCAGCTTGGCGTTTCGACTTCGGTCGCGGGCGTCAGGAAGGGCGAGATCGGCCGCCGCATGACCCTCCAGGCCGACGAGCTGATCTCGACCGTCGCGCCCTATGACATGGTCCGCAAGATGCGCGCGTCGGTCCTCGTCCTCGGCCCGATGCTCAGCCGAATGGGGGAGGCTACGGTGTCGCTTCCTGGCGGCTGCGCGATCGGCGACCGCCCGATCGACCTGCACTTAAAGGCGCTCGAGGCGATGGGCGCCGAAATCGAAATCACCGCCGGCTACGTCAAGGCTTCGGCGCCCAAGGGACGGCTTGGCGGCGGCGACTACAGCTTTCCCGTGGTTTCCGTGGGAGCGACCGAAAACGCGCTGATGGCGGCGGTCATGGCGACCGGCAAGACGCAGCTGTTCAACGCTGCGCGCGAGCCCGAGATCATCGACCTTTGCAACCTGCTGGTGGCGATGGGCGGCAAGATCGGCGGCATCGGTTCGTCGCATCTGACCATCGACGGGGTCGAAGGGCTGCACGGCTGTGACTATGACGTGATGCCCGACCGGATCGAGGCCGGCAGCTACGCCTGCGCCGCTGGGATCACCGGCGGCTCGATCGACCTCATTGGAGCGCGCCCTGACGATATGCGGGCAACGCTCAATGCGCTTGCCCAGTGCGGGCTGCTGGTCGAATTCCACGACCGCGGGATCAGGGTCAGCGCCGACAATGGAATGAAGCCGCTGGCATTGTCGACATCGCCATTCCCCGGCTTTGCAACCGACATGCAGGCGCAGTTCATGGCCATGCTGTGCCTCGCCAGGGGTGACAGCTTCCTTGAGGAAACGATCTTCGAGAACCGTTACATGCACGTCCCCGAGCTTCGCCGGATGGGTGCCGACATCGACATCCACGGCCGCTCGGCGATTGTCCACGGAGTCACCAAGCTGACCGGCGCAAGCGTCATGGCAACGGATTTGCGGGCGTCGATGAGCCTGGTCCTCGCCGGGCTTGTCGCAAAGGGCGAGACCGAGGTTCTGCGCGTCTATCACCTCGACCGCGGCTATGAACGGCTGGAGGAGAAACTGTCCGCCGTCGGAGCGACGATTGAGCGGCGAAGCGGCGGGTAGCGGCTGGAGCTGGACCGCCCCGGCGAAACAAGCCCCGCTCCGCGCAACCCAACTTCACCCGCCGCTTACAGCTTGTCGATCAGGTGAAGCGCAACCCCGACCAGCCCGCCGACCAGTGTGCCGTTGATGCGGATGTACTGAAGATCGCGGCCGACCGCCGATTCGAGCCGCGCAGTGACGGTCCGGGCGTCCCAGCCGTGGACCGTTTCGGACACCAGGGTGACGATCGAATCGCCATAGCTTGCAGCCATCCCGACCACCATCCGGCGGGCGAACTGGTTGATCGCTGAGCGCATCCGCGGGTCGGTTTCCAAAGTCCCGCCCATCGAGCGAAGCACTTCGCCAAGCTTACCGGCCATCGCCGCGTCGGGGTTGCGCGCAGCCTTGATCACCGCCTCGCGCGCCTTTTGCCACAAGGTATCGAGCCACAGGCTGACCGAGCGATTGTCGAGAAGCTCGTCCTTCATCCGTTCAACCCGCTCGCGGGTCGTAGGGTTGGCCTGAAGGTCGTTGGCAAGCTGCGCAAGCGCTTCCTCGACCTTGATCCGGACCGGGTGGGCGGGGTCGGTCGACATCTCCGCGGTCAGCTTGCGAAGGCCGTCGATGATGGCGTCGGCAAGCTTGGCATCGAGCCCTGCGAGCTTGAGCGCCCAATTGGCCTTCTTGTGGACCATCTGGCGGATCAGTGGCTCGTTTGCTTCGAGCGCTCGAGCCGACCAGCGAATCGCCGCTTCGAGCATCGGAACGTGGCGGTCGTCGTTGATCGCCGAGGCGAGCGCATGGCCAAGCAGGGGCGAGACGTCCATTGCTCGAAGCCGCGCTGAAATCGCGCTTTTGACGATCCCGCCAAGCCGCTTGTCGTCGAGGCTTTCGAACAGGTCGGCGATGAGCCGCGAAGCACCGGCGCGAATCCGGCTGCCCTCGCCCGACGGGGCCTGGAGGAAGCGGCCCGCGGCACCGGCGACGTCGAGCCGCTGCATCCGCCGTGCGACCACCGTCGGGATCAGGAAATTTTCCTTGAGGAAGGTCGCCAGGCTGTTGCCGATCCGATCCTTGTTGCGCGGAATGATCGCGGTGTGCGGGATCGGCAGGCCGAGCGGGTGACGGAACAACGCGGTGACCGCGAACCAGTCGGCCAGGCCGCCGACCATCGCCGCTTCGGCAAACGCCTTGACGTAACCAAGCCACGGATAGCGCGGTTCAAGCAGCCGGCTGACCGCGAACAGCGCCGCCATCGCGACCAGCAGGCCGGTTGCGACAGCCTTCATCCCCGCCGCTCCGGGCTGGACGGGGTTGAAGCGGGACAGAGCGGTGTTGGTGATCGCTTTCATGCCCGCTCAATAAACGAGCGGGCAGCGAGGTTCACAAGCCCCGGCGCATTATTCCGCCGGAACGGCGTAGCCAGATTATTCCGCCGGAACGGCGTGGCCCGTCGAATGGGCCTCGCCGCCGATTACCCGGTGGAACAATCGCCCGACCCGCGCTTCGACCGAGATCGCGAGCGAGAAATAAGCCGGGACAAGGAGCAGGGTCAGGATGGTCGAGAAGATCAGGCCACCGATGACGGTCACACCCATCGGCGCCCGCCAGCTCGAATCCCCGCTTAATGACAGTGCGATTGGAAGCATTCCGAACACCATTGCAGCAGTCGTCATGATGATCGGCTGGGCCCGCTTGTGGCCGGCTTCGTAGATCGCTTCATCCTTGGCCATTCCGTGGTTCATCATCTCGACCGCGAAATCGACCAGCAGGATCGAGTTCTTGGCGACGATTCCGAACAGCATCAAAATCCCGATCAGAACCGGCAGTGACACCGGCTGGCCGGCAATGTGAAGCGCGATCGCGGCGCCTAGTGGAGCAAGCACGAGCGAGCCCATGTTGACGAACGGCGCAAGGAACCGCCGGTAGAGCAGGACCAGCACCGCGAAAACCAGCAGCACGCCAGAGGCCAGCGCAAGCGCGAAATAATAGAGCAGCTCACCCTGCCATTTCTGGTCGCCGAGGCTGAGCTTCTGAACGCCTTGGGGCAGGTTCTTGAGCGTCGGCAGCTTATTGATCTTGGGCCACACGTCGCCGTTGACGATGCCCGGCGCAAGGTCGGCACCGACCGCGGTCCGGCGAATCTGGTTGGTTCGCTGGATGGTCGTCGGGCCCGACCCGAAGCCGATGTCGGCAACGGCTTTCAGCGGAACCGATCCGCCGCCGCTGGTCGGCACCGGCAAATTCTCGAGGACCGACAGGTCGCGCCGCGCATTTTCGGACAAGGACACGGTGATCGGGATCTGGCGGTCGGAAAGCGAGAATTTGGCGCTGTTCTGCTCGATGTCGCCAAGGGTCGCGATGCGGATCGTCTGGCTTAGCGCGGCGGTTGTCACGCCAAGGTCGGCGGCCAGTTCAAAGCGCGGCCTGATGGTGATTTCGGGTTGCGGAAGATCGCCCCCGACGCGCGGTGCGCGAAGCTCCGGAATGGTCGCCATTTCCTTGGCGATCTGGTTTGCGACCTGGTTCAGCTGGGCCGGGTCATTGCCGCCGAGGAACAGCATGATGTCGCGCGAATCGCCGCCCGGGCCGCCGCCGCCCTGGCTCTGGAAGCTCACTCGAGCGTCGGCGATGGCGGACATTTCCTCGGCGTGGCTACGCTCGAATTCGGTGCTGGTCTTCTTGCGCTTCTTGCTCAGGACGATGTTGATGCGGCCGCTTGCGACATTGATCCGCTCGAACACGTGCTCGACGTCGGAATCGCGCCTGAGGAGCGCGGCAACGCGATCCTCGACGGCCTGCGTCTGCTCGAGCGTCGATCCGGGGGGGAGCGTGACGTTGACCTGCGAGAAGTCGAGGTTGAGCGGCGGCTGGAAGGTCATCGGAAGCGTTGCGAACATGACGATGCTGAGGAGCAGCGCGGCAAGGCCCGCCCATACCATGTAGGTGCGGTGGTCGAGGAAGCTCGCCTTGACCCAGCCCACTGCGCCCGGGTGACGGTCGCGATAGGAATGGGCCTTGCGCGTATCGAGGCTCCAGTTGAGGATCCTCAGATAGGCGTGCATCCACTTGAAGTCGGCGTGCGGCTGAGCGCCCTGCGAGCGCAGGAAATAGGCCGAGATCAAGGGCGTGATCATGCGCGCGACGAGCAGGCTCATCAGCACCGAAATGACGACGGTAAAGCCGAACGCCTTGAAGAACTGGCCGGAAATGCCGGGCATCAGCGCAACTGGAAGGAACACCGCGACAATCGCCATGGTGGTTGCAAGCACTGCAAGCCCGATCTCATCGGCGGCGTCGATCGACGCCTGATAGGCGGATTTGCCCATGCGCATGTGGCGAACGATATTTTCTATCTCGACGATCGCGTCGTCGACCAGGACGCCGGCAACCAGGCTCATCGCAAGCAGCGACAGGCCGTTCAAGGTAATCCCCATGAGGTTCATGAAGAAGAAGGCGGGGATTGCCGACAGCGGGATTGCAAGCGCCGAAATCGCGGTTGCACGGATGTCGCGGAGGAACAGAAGGACGACGAGGACGGCGAGGATCGCGCCTTCGATCAGGCCCTCCATCGCCGACGTGTACTGGGCCTTGGTATAGTCGACCTGGTTGAAGATTTCGGAGAAACCGACCTTGGGATTTTCCTTTTCGAGCTTGTGCAGCTCGATCCAGGCGAGGTCGTAGGTGGTGACTTCGGACGCGCCCTTGGCGCGCTGGACCTGGAAGCTGACGACCTGCCGCCCGTCCTGTTTGGCAAGCGTGCGCTGCTCCGAATAGCTGTCCTTGACGTCGCCCAGGTCGGCAAGCCTGACGAATCGGCCGCCGGGCAAGGCAATCTCGGTTTGCGACAAGGCATAGGCGTCAGCCGCGTTACCGAGCACTCGAACGGTCTGTTCCGACCCGGCGACTTCGGCACGCCCGCCAGCGGCGTTCATATTGCTTTGGCGAAGCTGCTGGTTGACCTGCGAAGCGGTGATTCCCTGCGACTGCAGAGCAGCCGGGTTCAAGGTCACGCGGATGGTGCGATTGACCCCGCCGCTGCGAGTCACTGCGGCAACCCCGGGGACCGAAAGCAGCCGCTTGGCGATGGTATTGTCGATGTACCAGCTGAGCTGTTCAAGGCTCATGTCGGTGGTCTGCGCGCCGACGTAGAGAATCGGATCGCCGGAAATATCGACCCGACTGATCTGCGGTTCGAGAATTCCGTCGGGCAGGCTGCCGCGGATCTGCGCAACGGCATTGCGGACGTCGTTGACGGCGCGGTCGGTGGGCGTGCCGATCTGAAACTGGACAAAGGTCTGGCTATACCCTTCGCTGACGCTGCTGTTGATCTCGTCGACGCCATTCACTCCGCGAATCGCGGATTCGACGCGCTGGGTGATCTGGGTTTCCATCTCGTTGGGAGCGGCGCCCGGCTGCGACACGCCGACGATCGCGGCGGGAAAGTCGATGTCCGGATTATTGTTCACCTGCATTCCGGAAAAGGCGATCAGGCCGGCCAGCATCAAGCCGATGAACAGCACGATCGGCTGCACCGGATTGCGAATGCACCAGGACGAAATGTTGCGGAAATTCATGATTTTACGACTTTCCTAGGAGTCTTGATCAGCGCGCCGCTTCGCGTTTCGGGTTGATCTTCTGGCCGGGATTGAGGAACGGCCCGGCGGACAGCACGACGGCTTCGGTTCCAGTGAGCCCGGTGGCGATGGTCACGCCCTGGTCGCTGACCGCACCGATGGTGATTGCGCGCCGTTCGACCTCCTTTTTGCCATTGACGACATAGACGTAATTGCCCTCCTGGTCGCTCAACACCGCGCTTTGCGGAAGTCGCGGAGCAACCGTTCCGCCGGCGGTGATTTGTGCTTCGGCAAAGCCGCCCGGACGCATCGTCTGGCTGTAGGGCACCGAAATCCGCACTTCGCCAAGGCGCGACTGTGAATCGATCACCGGCGCCACCTGCCACACCGAGCCCGATATAGCCTGGGTCGAGCCGACCGGAGTGACGCTTGCCGCCATTCCGCTGTGGACGAAGGCCAGGTCCTGCTGCGACATCTGCGCCTTCATTTCCATCTGTCCGCCCGCGGCCAGGTGGAACAAAGCGCCCGAACCCGGGCTGACGATCTGGCCGACCTCGACGCTTCGCGACAGTATCAGGCCCGCCGTCGGAGCAACCACGTTGAGCTGGCCGATCTGGGCGCGGGCTGCCCCCAGAGTCGCTTGCGCAACCCGGACCTGGGCATAAGCGGCATCGCGCGTCGCCTTCTTGGAATCGATCTCGGCCTTGGACACGAAGCCGCGGCCCTGTAGCGCGACCGCCCGGTCGTAATTGGACTGGGCGAGTTGGGCATTGGCGCGGGCGGCATCAACTTGGGCGGCGAGCTGGGCCGCCTGTTGGGCCTGCACCGAGCGGTCGATCACGGCAAGAATCTGGCCAGCGCGGACCCAGCTTCCGGCATCGACGGACACGCGAACGACGCGGCCGCCCTGTCCGGCAATCCCGACCGGCTGGTCGCGTTTGGCTGCAAGCGGTCCGCTCGCGGTGACGATCCGGCCGGCTGCGCTTCGGCCTGGCACGACTACTGTCACGGTCGGCACCTGGCCGGCACTGGCAGCGGCTCCGTCACCCGGCTTCTTGGTTGCGTTGCGGCCCAATGTCATGGCCAGCGCAAGCACCACCAGCGCGGCGATGATCGCTGCTGCGATGATGATCCGGCGCCGTCGGCGCGAGCGATCGACCACGACCAGCGTGTCCGACGAGTGGATCGAAGTTTCCCGGTTCATCATTCTTTGCCCATCCGCCAGTGTCGTAAAATGCAGTGTCGTAAAATGCAGTGTCGTAAAATGTCGGTGCCCGTAACATTCCGTGCGCTTGAAAATTCAGCGCGCCTGAAATCCAAGCTGTGTTAGCTCAATAAGTCACCACGCGCAACAGACTCCGGGCCGTGGCGTCATTCCAGCCCTTTTCGACCAACGGCGGCACTTGCCTTGCAAGCGCGCGTTGCGCCATTGTTCGAAGGACGGCCAAATGCCGCGCCGGGACCATTGGCCGACTGCTGCTCGAAGGGGATAGAGATGCAACATTACGGGATTATTGCCTGGATCGTTATCGGCGGCCTTGCCGGAGCGCTCGCCAAGCTGCTCATGCCGGGGCGCGACCCGGGGGGCTGCATCATTACCATCCTGCTCGGCATCGCCGGAGCGGTGGTCGCTGGTTGGCTTGGCCATGTCGTCGGCTGGTACCAGCCCAATGAAGGCGCGGGTTTCGTCGCCGCGGTCGTCGGCGCGTTCCTCCTGCTTGCGCTTTATCGGTTGATTGCCCGCGGTCGCTAGCGTTTCAGCTTCTGGCTGCCGTTCAGGGTTTGGCCATTGCGATTGGGCGATCGTTGAGTCGAGGAAACGACATATGAGGGAATCGACCATGAAACACGCCATCACGGCCGCGCTTCTTCTGGGCGCAGCAGGGTTTGCCGCCCCCGCCGCCGCGCAGCCGGCATCCGCGATCACCCAGGCGATCAGCGGCACCCGGCTGGACTTGAGCGCGACCGGGGACGTCACCCAGGTTCCCGACCTCGCGCTGATCACCGCCGGAGTCGTGACCAAGGGCTCGACCGCCGGATCAGCGCTTTCACAGACGGCGCAGCGGATGGAGCGGGTTCGAGCAGCGCTCAAGGCGGCCGGAATCGCGGACCGCGACATCCAGACCAGCAACATCAGCCTCAACCCCGAATATAGCTATGACAACAACGTCCAGCG
>JBDSSR010000078.1:0-2613 GCA_039928675.1 Sphingomicrobium sp.
ATTTGAACAGCAGGATGCCGTCGTCGACCAGCTGCCGCTCGAACTCGGGAGCCGCCTTCAGAAACGCCCGCGTCTCCTCAGGCGTGCTAAAGCCCATCACCGTTTCGACCCCTGCGCGATTGTACCAGCTGCGGTCGAACAGGACGATTTCGCCCTTTGCCGGAAGATGCTCGGCATAGCGCTGGAAATACCATTGGCCGCGTTCACGCTCGGTCGGCGACGTCAGCGCGACGACCCGGCACTGGCGCGGATTGAGATGACGGGCGATGGCGTCGATTGACCCGCCTTTGCCCGCCGTGTCGCGCCCTTCGAAAACGACCACCAGCCGCTGGCCGGTCTCGGCGATCCAGCGGGCCATCGCCCCAAGATCGCGGTCGAGCGGCTTCAATAATTTTTCGAACTGCTTCTTGCCGATTTCGTCTTTGGCCATTCGCGCTTCTCCTCGGGGCGCGATCACTACCAGATGTGCGCGCGCTTTTCGGGCGGGATGTACATCGCATCGCCCGGCCGAACGTTGAACGCCTGATACCAGGCGTCGACATTCTGCAGCGGCCCAAGCACCCGGAATCGGCCGGGGCTGTGCGGGTCGGTTGCGACCTGGCTGCGAACAGAATCGTCGCGCTGCTTTTCGCGCCACACCTGGGCGAACGACAGGAAGAAGCGCTGGTCGCCGGTCAGTCCGTCGATGACCGGTGCCGGCTTTCCGCCGAGCGAATTGTGATAGGCGTCGAGCGCGACCTGGATGCCGGCGAAGTCGGCGATGTTCTCGCCCATCGTCAGCTTGGGATTGACGAACACGCCCGGCAGCGCCTCGAACTTGGCATATTCGTCAACGAACACCTTGGCCTCGGCATTGAAGCGCTTGCCGTCCCCGTCGGTCCACCAGTCGCGGACCGTGCCGTTGGCGTCGATCTTGCGGCCCTGGTCGTCGAACCCGTGGCTGATCTCGTGCCCGATGACCGCGCCAACCGCGCCGTAGTTGACGGCGTCGTCGGCGGCAGGATCGAAGAATGGCGGCTGGAGAATGCCGGCCGGGAAGACGATCTTGTTTTCGCCGCCGCTATTATAGGCGTTAACCGTCTGCGGGGTCATTCCCCATTTCTTGTGGTCGACCGGCTTGCCCAGGTCTTCCATGTCATAGTCGGCGTTGAACCGTTTTGCCCGCTCGACATTGCCATAAAGGTCGTCGGGCCTGATCTCGAGCGCGCTATAATCGCGGAATTTGTCGGGATAGCCCACCATCACTTCCATCCGCGAAAGCTTTTCGATGGCGGCCGCCTTGGTTGCCGCGCTCATCCAGCTGTTGGTTTCGATCCTCTGGCCCATCGCGATTTTCAGGTTGGCGACCAGCTCGACCATCTTGGCCTTGGACGAGGCCGGGAAATAGCGCTCGACATAATCGCGTCCGACAAGCTCACCCAGCGAACCATCGACCAGTGTTGCTGCGCGCTTCCAGCGCGGCCGCTGCTCCGACACGCCGCTAATCGTCTTCGTATAATCGAAGCGGCTGTCGACCATCGCCTTGTCGAGGTAGGGCGAAGCGCCGTTGGCGGTGTGAAACGCCTGCCATTCCTTCAAGGTCGAAAGCGGCGTGCGCGCATAGATTGCGGCAAGATCGCGAATCGCCGTGTTCTCATTGACGATCATCCGCTTTTGCGGCGGAATCCTCGCGCCCTGGAAATAGGCTGCCCAAGGGAAACTCGCGGCATATTTCGCGAGCTTAGCGCTGCTCATCGGATTATTGGTCTTGTCGATGTCGCGGCGGTCGGCGCTGGTCCAGCTCTTTCCGGCGATGGCGGTTTCGAACGCCATCACCCGGTCCGCGGCGGCGGTGGGATTGCGCTGCCCGATCGCCCGGAATGTCCGCTCGATATAGGCGTGATAGGCCTGTCGCTGGGGCTTGAACTGGGCCGACAGATAATAATCGCGGTTGGGCAGGCCGAGCCCAGACTGGTAAAGATCGACCACGTTCATCTTGGCGTTGGCGGTGTCGGCTTCCAAATCATATTCGAACAGCGAGGTTCCGAAGCCTCGGCTCGCGTCCCCCATGTACCGCGCAAAGTCGGCCTTGGTCGTGATCGCCGCAACCTTGGCCAGGTCTTTCTTGAGAGGGGTCAGGCCAAGCGTTTCGACAGCGGCCTCGTCCATCATGCTTCGGTAAAGCGCGCCATAGGGGCTGCTCTCGGGCGCATTGGTGATCAGCGCCTTGAGCTGTTCCTGCGACAGGTCGTAGACGTCATAGCCCGATCCAACCTCGGGCTTGTCGGCAGGGATTTGGGTTTTGGCGAGCCACGTCCCCGATGCATATTTCTGGAAATCGTCACCCGGCTTCACGCTCATGTCGCGGGTCGACAGATCGACGCCCCAGCTGCCGTACGTCGGACCCGCGGGCGCTGCGGCCGGAACCGCCGCCTGAGCGTGAAGCACGGCACCCTGCAACGCGGTCGCGGCCAACAGAACGGCCACACGGGCCAGCATGGATTTTTGATGAGTCATGGATTTCCTCGCACAGGCAAAGGGATAGATGAATGGCGGCGGGGATAGAACCGCATCAGGCGACTCGCAAGGCGCTTGCCGTCCGCGCTCGTCAGCGCCCGAAGCGGTTGCGATTTG
>JBDSSR010000079.1:0-19006 GCA_039928675.1 Sphingomicrobium sp.
TCGACCTTCTTGGCGTCCTCATTATATTCGAACATCGGGAAATCGACGATCCAGCAGAAGCGGAACGTGCCCTGCTCGATGAGGTCGAGCTGCTCTGCGGTGCGGGTGCGCGCAAGTCCGGCGAGCCGTGCCGCTTCGTCCTCCTTGCCGGCGGCAAAGAAAATTCCGTCGTCGGGGCCCAACCCCATCGTCTCGGCCAGCCGCGCCATGCCTTCGTCGCCGTGGTTCTTGGCGATCGGGCCGCCCCACTCGCCGCCCTTGCGCGTGGCATAGCCAAGGCCGGCGAAGCCTTCGCTCCGCGCCCACTCGTTCATTTCATCAAAGAATTTGCGGCTTTTTTCGGCGGTCCCCGGCGCTGGCACTGCGCGAACCACCCCGCCGCCATCGACGATCTTGGCGAACAGGCCAAAGCCCGAACCCCGGAAATGCTCGCCGATGTCGCTGATCAGCAAGGGATTGCGAAGGTCGGGCTTGTCGCATCCATATTTCAGCAGCGCTTGCCTGTAGGGAATGCGCGGATAATCGCCTGCCGCGGTCACGCTTCGGCCCTCGGCGAATTCCTCGAACACGCCCGACAGCACCGGCTCGATTGCATTGAACACGTCGTCCTGCGTGACGAAGCTCATTTCGAAGTCGAGCTGGTAGAATTCGCCCGGGCTTCGGTCGGCGCGCGCGTCCTCGTCGCGAAAGCAGGGCGCGATCTGGAAATAACGGTCGAAGCCAGCCACCATCAGCAGCTGCTTGAACATCTGCGGCGCTTGCGGAAGCGCGTAGAACTTGCCCGGGTGAACCCGGCTCGGAACCAGATAATCGCGCGCGCCCTCGGGGCTGCTTGCAGTCAGGATCGGCGTCTGGAACTCGGTGAAACCTTGGTCGATCATCCGCCTTCGAATGGAGGCGATGACCGATGAGCGCAGCATGATGTTGCGGTGCACCTGCTCCCGGCGAAGGTCGAGATAGCGATAGCGCAGGCGAATTTCCTCGGGATAATCGGCCTCGGTCGCAACCGGCATTGGCAGTTCAGCGGCTTCCGACTGGACTTCGATCGTGCGCGCGCGAACCTCGATCTCGCCGGTTGCAAGACTGGCGTTGACCGTCTCGCCCGAGCGCGCGACGACTTCGCCTTCGACCGTAACCACCGATTCCAGGCGCAGGCGGTCGAGCAGCTTGAAGGCCGGCGAATCGGTGTCGGTGACGATCTGGGTAATGCCGTAATGATCGCGCAGATCGACGAACAGCAGTTGCCCGTGATCGCGCTTGCGATGGACCCAGCCGGACAGCCGGACGGTCTCGCCAACCTCGGCTTTGCGCAGTTCCGAGCAATTGTGGGTACGATAGGCGTGCATTGGGAAACTCAGGCTTCCTCAAGTTCGTGAATGGGCTGGCAGAGCGCGCGCCGCGCTTCAGGGCGACAAAGCCTTTTGTCAACCCGCGGCACTGGGGCTATGGGCCTCATCAAGACCATGATTATCCATCCGTTGATTACCGATTCCCGCGAGCTTCAGGCGTTTGTCGACCGCCTCTCCAGCCACCCCTTTATCGCCGTGGACACCGAGTTCATGCGCGAAAACAGCTATTGGCCCGAGCTGTGCCTGATCCAGGTCGCTTCGATCGACGAAGCCGCTGCGATCGATCCGATGGCCGACGGCATGGACATGGGCCCGCTGCTCGACCTGTTCGTCAACAACCGCGACGTGCTCAAGGTTTTTCACGCCGGCGGGCAGGACCTCGAGATCATCCATAATCTGACCGGAAAGACCCCCTACCCGCTGTTCGACACGCAGATTGCGGCAATGGCGCTCGGCCACGGTGAGCAGATCGGCTATTCGAACCTCATCGAAAGCCTGCTTGGCCACAGCCTCGACAAGGGCGCGCGGTTCACCGACTGGAGCCGAAGGCCGCTCGACAAGCGCCAGATCGACTATGCCATCGCCGACGTCACGCACCTTGCAACGGTGTTCCCGCGGATGGTCGAAAAGCTCAAGAAGACCGGTCGCGGGGCGTGGCTCGACGAGGAGATGGAGCGGCTTGCCGACCCGTCGAGCTTTGCGTTTCCCGCTGAGGATGCATGGAAACGGCTCAAGCTCCCGAGCCGCAATCCCGCGGTGCTTGGCAGGCTCAAATCGCTTGCCGCGTGGCGCGAGACCGAGGCGCGCTCGAAGAACCTGCCGCGCGGCCGGATCATCAAGGACGACACCTTGAACGAAATCGTCCTTCATCCGCCCAGGAACCAGGACGATCTGGGCCGGATCCGCGGCCTTTCGGCGGGCTGGCGCAACAATGACATCGGCGCCCGGCTGATCGCTGCAATCGGCAATTCACAGCCGCTCGACGCTGACGAGCTTCCCGATCGCGAGCCGCGCCGCCCGGGCCTGACCAAGGATGGAGTGCTGGTCAGCGACCTGCTCAAGCTCCTCCTCAAAATCCGCTCCAAGGAAACCGGAGTCGCTGCCAAGCTGATCGCCCGTTCGGACGACCTTGAGGCGCTGGCCTCCGGGGTACGCAAGGATCTCAAGATCCTGTCGGGCTGGCGCTTCGACCAATTCGGCAAGGATGCGCTCGACCTGGTCGAAGGGCGGCTAGCCTTCGCCATCGAAAACGGGAAACTCAAGATGAGCCGGCTCGTTCTACACCGCGACGAGCCAGTTGATTCGGAAGGTGTTGGCGATGCGGAAAATGTTGGTGATGCATAGGGTCCTGGCGATCAGTCCCGTGCTTCTTGCGGCTTGCTCGGCTGCTCCCGCCGCAATCCCGGTCCACGGCGTTACGCCCGGGCATAAGTGCCAAACAGAGGGAACCGGCCAGTTCATTGGCCAGGTCGGGACAAGCGATAGCGGCGCTGCAATCATTCGGGCGTCGCACGCTGCGGTCCTTCGCTGGGCCCCACCGGGCGGGATGATGACCATGGATTTCAGCGAGAACCGGGTGACGGTTCATCTCGACGAGGCCAACAGGGTCACCAAGATCAACTGCGGCTGATCGGCTTAAGCGCCGTCGCCGATCATTCGCGCTTCGGCCAGCGCCCTTCGCACCGTTGGCAATGACAATCGCGCGCGCTCGGCGATTGCGAACCGATCGACCACTTCGACCGCGCGTTCGGCGCACCAGTAATCGCGATGCAGCCGCTCGCTCATAAACCGCAGCGCCTCGGCCGGGACATGAAGTCCGCGGTCAGCGAAGAACAGCTGGATCAGCGCCGGAAACAGCGCGTCATCGGGGTGGCGGATGCTGACCACCGGAGTAACAGCAAGCCGGGTCCTCAAATCGGGCAGCAGCGCGGTCCAGCCCGGCGGCGACTCGTCCGCCACCATCACCAACGGGCGCCCACTGTCTTGAGCTTCGTTCCAGGCATGGAACAACTCGTCCTCGTCGCGGCGCTCGGCTTGGTCGAACAGCCGGCCCCCCACGCGCTCGACAAAGCTGCGGGCAAGCAACGAGCGCCCCGAACGTCGCGGCCCGGTGAGGATCGTCGCCTTGACCGGCCACAAGCTCCACTGGCGGAAATGCTCGAATGCCTCGTGATTGGCGG
The DNA here is from genome assembly GCA_039928675.1 of Sphingomicrobium sp. GTDB lineage: Bacteria > Pseudomonadota > Alphaproteobacteria > Sphingomonadales > Sphingomonadaceae > Sphingomicrobium. The sequence continues at coordinate 3,530 of JBDSSR010000079.1, forward strand.
GGGAAGCAATGAAGCGGCTGGCGCCCTCGCTTTGCGGCCAGTCGAGCGGGAGCGCGATCTGGTCGGGCCCCTGCTTCATCGGCGGTGGGGCTGGCTGGCGGGCGGCGGTTGGATCGGCAAGGGTGTCGGCGGCTGGGTTGCCGGAGGCGCTGTCGCCGATGGCGCTGCGGGCGGCGGTACCGGCGGCTGCGGAAGCGCTGGCGGTTTTTCGGAACCCGAGCTGATCCTGACCACAGTCCCGGCCGTTTCAACCGCCCAGCCGCGCGCCTGCAGCGCCGCTGCAAGCTTGGTGATGTCGCCGCGGTAGGTGACCAGGACGTAGCTTGTCCCGCCGGCGTTGATCTGCTGCGGAACCGCCGATTCGATGTCGCCCAGCGTGCGCAGGTGCGCCATCGCGAAATTGTAGACGTTGACGCTACCGCTGATCTGCACCTGGAATGAGCGCACCGGGACCGTGGCCTGAACGACTGGCGCAGCTTCGAGGGGTGCGACTTCCTGAACCGGCGGCGGCGGAAGGTTGAGCGACGAGTCACGCTCCAGCCGCCCGGCGGCAAGCGCGCTTGCGAACAGCTGGTCCATGCGCTGCGCGCCCTGCGCCATCATTTTGGGGATCGACTCGCTGTTCGGCGCAGTCAGGGTGAACCCGCCGACGATCTCATTGTCGGGGCCGTGGCGGCCGATGAAACGGGCCCGTGCCGGCCCTCCAGGGTAAAGCCGCTGGAGCTGGACTTCGGCGACCAGAACGTCCGCCGCGCCATACATGTCGATCAGATTGCGCCACCAGCCGCGTCCCGGCCGCCGGGTCTGCGCGGCGTTGATCAGGATCGGATCGGCGCCCATTCCGCTGATCCGGACATAGTCCAGCGGGGTTTGCGACGTTCGAAAATTGGCCCACGCGCGTTGCCACGAATTGCGCAGCTCGACGCTGGTCGCGGTGCCGGCGGTAACCAGGATCGGGACCAGCAGCATCGGCTGCGAGCGATGGACCTGGCCGCCGGCAAGCCCCAGAAACTCGGCCGACCGGGCGCGGTCGAACAACACGCCAAGATCGGCGATGTAGCGGGTCGGACCGATTTCTTCATGGTCGACGTTGATCGAGCTGACGATCTGGTCGAGCGTTCCATCGGCCAGGTTTGGCGCCTGTTCGGCCGGCGCATTGTGCATCTTGGCCCAAAGCACCTTGAATCCCTGGCGCTGGGCAATCCGCCACGCCGCGTAGCGCGCGGCTTGCGCATCGGTGCCTCCGACGTCGACGTGAATCCCGCTGATTTCCAGTGTCCCCGAACTGTCGAGCGGAAGAATCCCGCGGTCGGCGGTCTCGAGCTGGGCGTAAAGCGCAGCCGAAATTCCGGCGAGCGCGAACGCAAGCACCATTGCAAGGAGTATTGGCCGGCGGAGCATTGGCGCGCCTTTTGGCGACAACAGCGTGGAAATCCAAGCGGCTTGTCTTTAGTGGCCTCATCGGCATGAGCGACAAGCCCCTTACCGACCGCCCACTCACCTACCACGACGCGGGTGTCTCGATCGATGCCGGAAATGCGCTTGTCAAAACCATCGCTCCACTTGCCCGCGCTACTTCGCGCCCCGGCGCAGACGTCGAATTGGGCGGGTTCGGCGGCCTGTTCGACCTCAAGGCCGCGGGCTACTCGGACCCGCTCCTGGTCGCTGCCAACGATGGCGTCGGGACAAAGCTCAAGCTGGCGATCGAGACCGGGCGCAACGATGGGGTTGGCATCGACCTGGTTGCAATGTGCGCCAATGATCTTGTCGTGCAGGGCGCCGAACCTTTGTTCTTCCTCGACTATTACGCGACTGGAAAACTCGACAATTCCGTTGCCGCTTCGGTCGTCGCCGGAATCGCCGAAGGATGCCGTCGCGCCGGCTGCGCACTGATCGGCGGCGAAACCGCCGAAATGCCCGGCATGTATGCGCCTGGCGATTATGATCTCGCCGGCTTCTGCGTCGGTGCGGTCGATCGCGACAAGCTGCTAACCGGATCCGCAATCGCCCCAGGCGACCTGGTGCTCGGGCTCGGCAGTTCGGGGGTTCACAGCAACGGTTTCAGCCTCGTTCGGCGAATTATCGAAGAAGGCCAGTGGGATCTTGCCGAGCAATTGCCCGGCGCGGACGCGGGAACTCTTGCCGACCGCTTGCTCGAGCCGACCAAAATCTATGTCCGCTCGCTGCTCCCGCTGGTCCAGAAGCGGCGACTCACCGGGCTTGCCCACATCACCGGCGGTGGCCTTCTCGAAAATATCCCGCGGGTTCTGCCCGACGGCTGCCACGCGATGATCGACACCCGTGGCTGGGACCTCCCCCGCTTGTTCCGGCTGCTTCAGGATGGCGGTCGAATCGCGCCGCAGGAAATGGCCCGGACGTTCAATTGCGGGATTGGAATGGCGGTAATCGTTTCGCCCGACGAAGCGCCCGGGGTCAGCGAGGCGCTTCGCGCTGCCGGCGAAACGGTCATCGACATCGGCCGAATCGACGCCGGACCGCGCGGCTGCACCGTGACCGGCGCGGCGGGATCGTGGGGAAGCTCCGAGGACTGGTCCGCAAGGCACGATGCCTGACACGAAGCGGGACCGGCGCCGGGTCGCGATCCTGATTTCGGGACGCGGCAGCAACATGCGCGCCCTGGTCGATCAGGCCGCCAATTATCGCGTCGCTCTGGTCGCCTCGAACAAACCCGCCGCGCCCGGGCTCGACTGGGCGCGCGAGCGCGGCCTGGAAACCTGGGCGCAGGACAGCAAGGGGATCGACAAGGAAACCTTCGACCGGTGGCTAAGCGCGGTGCTCGACGACCATTGCATCGGCACCATCGCGCTTGCCGGGTTCATGCGCATCCTGAGCCCGTGGTTCGTCGAGCAATGGAGCGGGCGAATCCTCAACATCCACCCCTCGCTGCTGCCCAGCTATCGCGGCCTCGACACCCACGCGCGGGCGATTGCCGCGGGCGACCGCGTCGCGGGCTGTTCGGTCCATCTGGTCACTGCCGAGCTCGATGCCGGCGAAGTTCTTGCCCGGGCGCAAGTGCCGGTCGAGCCAGGCGACACCGCCGCAACCCTTCAAGCACGCGTGCTTGTCGCGGAGCATGCGCTATACCCGCGCGTCATGAATGACTTTGTCGCCCGATGAGCTCGTCGTCCGAATCGCGCCGCCGCTGGATCAATCTGGGCGAGCTGATCGCGGTCGCCGCGCTGATCGTCTCCGCCGCCGGCGTGTGGGTCAGCTGGCATGGCGATAGCAAGCCGGACGCGGGCACGCGCAAGGTCTCCGAACAGAAACAATCGATCCCGCTTATCCTTCGCGGCCACGTCGAGGATGGCGGCCGGCGGATCGCGATTACCCCGGTTGAAAGCGGGCATGCGCTCGAATCGCTCAAGATCGTCCTGCCCGGCGGCACTACGATCGAGAGTGGAAGCGAGGGCGAGCTTTCGGCCGATCAGTTCGACGCCGCGCTCAAGGCTCGCGACAAGGAGCTTAAGGGCAGTCACTCGGTTCCGGTCCAGGTCGCCGCGCGCTACGTTGAAATGGGCCAGGAGCGGACGTCCAGCCGGACCTACCGCCTTGCCTATCGCTGGGATGGCGGCGGGCTGTTCGGCGGCCATTCGGTGCGGCTGACCAGCCTTTCGCGCGGGTAGGATGGGCCGGGACAAGCGATGAACACCGACCATTGGATCCTCACCGGATTGCTTGTCGCGGCCGAGATTACCGCACTGCTCCGCGCAATTCTTCGCCCCCATCGCGAACCAAGCGCGCGAATCGCCTGGGTAGTGGTGATCATTGTCGCTCCGATCGTCGGAATCCTTGCCTATCTCCTGCTCGGCGAGACCCGGATCAGCAGCAAGCGGCGCGAAATCGGCCGAAGGATCGATCATGATCTTCCACGGCCACCGGCGCACCAGCAATCGATGACGGCCATCGCCAAGGGCCATTATGCGGCACCGTTCGCCCTCGCCAGTTCGGTCAATCGCCTGGGCACGACCGGCGGCAACAGCGCGCGCCTTGCCGCCGACAGCAATGTCGCGATCGACGAAATCGTCGCCGACATCGACCATGCCCGGAACAGCGTCCATTTGTGCGCCTACATCTGGCTGGACGATACCAACGGGTCAAAGGTCAAGGACGCGCTGCTCCGCGCCGTGGGCCGCGGGGTCAAGGTCCGGGCGCTTGCCGACGCCTTCGCCTCGCGCCAGTTCATCGGGTCGGACGGCTGGCGGGCGCTGTGCTCGGCCGGCGCTGAAATGCGCGCCGCGCTTCCCGTTGGAAACCTTCTGTGGACCGCGATCCGCGGGCGCATCGACCTTCGCAACCATCGCAAGCTCACCGTCATCGACAACGCCATTGCCTGGGTCGGAAGCCAGAACGTCGCCGACCCCGAATTCCGAATCAAGCCGCACTATGCGCCGTGGGTCGACATCATGACTCGCTGGGAAGGCCCGGTCGCACGCCATTGCCAGTATCTGTTCGTCTCGGACTGGATGGGCGAAGGCGGCGAGGACATCAGCGGGCTTCTGCTCGAACCCCCGGCGGTCAGCGTCGTGGACGGGCAGATCATGGCCCAGATCATCGGCACCGGACCGACCGGCCGGTTCGACGCAATGCCCGGCTGCTTTTCCGAACTGATCCACGCCGCGAGGGCCGAACTGGTCATCACCACCCCCTATTTCGTGCCCGACGAGCAGGTGATGTGCGCGCTAACCTCGGCTGCCCGGCGCGGTGTCACGACCCTTCTCGTGCTTCCCCAGCGCAACGACAGCTGGGTCGTCGCTGCAACCAGCCGAAGCTATTACCAGGATCTTCTGAACGCCGGCGTTCAGCTCTACGAATATCGCTGCGGGCTGCTCCACGCCAAGACCATGGTCGTCGATGGTGAAGTTGGCCTGATCGGGTCGGCAAATCTCGACCGCCGCAGCTTCGAGCTCAATTTCGAGAACAATATCCTGTTTTCGAACCGGGATTTCGCTGCCGTGCTGCGCGCTCGCCAAGACGAATATCTGGCGCAATCCGATCCTCTGACCCAAGCCGGCATCGCTTCGGCCAGCGTTCCCCGGCGGCTTTGGCAGAACAGCGTGGCAATGGTCAGCCCGATCCTTTGAACCTTCAGGACGGCTCCAGGTCGAGGGCGTAGACAAGGTCGTCGTAGCTGTTCGCGCCGACCCGATACTGCCGCTCGCCGACGACGACAAAACCGTACCGTTCGTAAAAGGCGCAGGCGCGGTGGTTCCCGCGATAGACTCCAAGCAGCAGTCGCGTCGATCCGGCCGCGCGCAGGGCGGCGACAATCTCGCCGAGCAACTGCCCCGCAGCGCCGGTACCCTGAGCACGCTTCAGAAAATAGATTCGGCGAAGCTCACGGTCACCCGCGGCGGTTTCGAGCGGCAGATCGGGCTTGGTGAGGAGTGCATAGCCGATCGGCTTTCCAGTCTTTGCCAGCTCGACCAGCCACGCTTCCCCGCCGACCGCCAGAAGCTGGCGGAAGGCGCCGGGCGAAAGCTTCTCGGCACAATGGGCGACGATGTCCGATCCCGGCAAAATGCCGGTGAAGGTCTCGACAAAGGCCGCACAGCCGACCAGCGACAGCGCATCGCAATCGTCCGCACCGGCCTTGCGAATGCGAAAGCCGGTCATCGGATCAGCCGACGATGTCTTCCGGCTCGAAGAAATAGGCGATCTCGATCCGGGCATTGTCTTCGCTGTCCGATCCGTGGACCGAATTGGCCTCGATCGATTCGGCAAAGGCCTTGCGGATCGTCCCTTCGGCGGCATCGGCGGGGTTGGTCGCGCCCATCACGTCGCGGTTGCGGGTGACCGCGTCCTCGCCTTCCAGCACCTGGACCACGACCGGGCCCGACGTCATGAAGCTGCACAGATCGTTAAAAAACGGGCGCTCGCGGTGGACCGCGTAAAAGCCTTCGGCCTGGTCGCGGCTCATCATGATCCGCCTCGATGCGATGACGCGAAGCCCAGCGTCCTCAAGCATCTTGGTGACCGCTCCGGTGAGGTTGCGGCGAGTGGCGTCGGGCTTGATGATCGAAAAGGTGCGCGTCGCGGCCATGACCGGGCGATCTCCTGTGACAGTGGGTTGGTCGGGATTGCGGCGCCGCCTAGCCGCGCACGCCGCTCGGGGCAAGGGTTAGGCCTTCTTGACCCACTTGCCGTCATCCTGCGCCCAATAGTGGCGCTCGACCCCTTCCCGGCCCGAAAGCAGCTTCCACGCCAGCCGCGCGCCCTCCAGCGCATCCTGGTCGAACAAATAGAAGCTGCGGTCATAATCGAGCGCCGCGTCGCGCCATTCGCCGTCGGCGATGAGCATGTTGCGGGCAAGATTGGGCGCGTCGGGACTGGTCGACAACAGGATCGGCTGGCGGGCGTCGTCGGTTCCGCCGGCAAGCGCGTGCGACAGGAAGCTCGCCGGCCCCTGGTCCCACAGCATGCGGTCAAGCCGCGCCAGATACTGCTCGTCGGCAGCAACGATCAGCAGTCGTCCGTCCTGGGCAAGGATCTTGTCGGCAATGCTTGCAATGACCGCGTCGGCGGCCGAATTCGCGAGCTGGTAGAAATCGACCTGCATGTCTGGTCCCGAACCGTCGCTGGTCAGCCGCCAAGCACGTCCGCGACATAATCGTCGAGCAGTCGCACACCGAACCCGGTCGCGCCCTTGTCGAAGGTCGTTCCCGGCTTGTCGGACCAGGCCTTGCCGGCCATGTCGATGTGCGCCCACTTGACGCCATTGTCGACGAAGCGCTGGATGAACTGCGCCGCGGTAATCGCCCCGCCTTCGCGCGGCCCGACGTTCTTCATGTCAGCGATGGGCGAATCGATTAGTCGATCGAACGGCTCGGCAAGCGGCATCCGCCACAATTTGTCACCCGACTGCTCGCCCGCTTTGGTCAGCTGGCTTGCAAGCTCGTCATTGTTGGAAAACACCCCGGCCCACTCGAACCCGAGGCTGACCAGGATCGCCCCCGTCAATGTTGCCAGGTCGATGATCGTCGAGGGCTTGTAGGTGCGCTGGACGTAGGTCAGCGCGTCGGCAAGCACCAGCCGACCTTCGGCGTCGGTATTGATCACTTCGACCGTCTGGCCCGACATCGTCGTGACCACGTCGCCGGGTCGCTGGGCGTTGCCGCCCGGCATGTTTTCGACCAACCCGCAAATGCCGATGATGTTGGCGCTCGACTTGCGCAGCGCCAGCGCCTTGATTGCACCGACCACCGCGGCGGCGCCCCCCATGTCCCATTTCATCGCTTCCATGCCGGCCGCCGGCTTGATCGAAATCCCCCCGGTGTCGAAGGTCACGCCCTTTCCGACGAACGCCACCGGCTTGCCCGCCGCTCCAGCGCCATTCCATTTGAGGATCATCATCCGCGCTTCGCGGACCGAGCCCTGGGCCACTCCAAGAAGCGCGCCCATGCCAAGCTTTTCCATAGCCGCGCGGTCGAGCACTTCGATCTCCACGCCCGAGCCGTCGAGTGACGCACGAACGCGTTCGACGAAGCTTTCGGGGTAGATGATGTTGGCCGGCTCGGTCACCAGTTCGCGCGCCAGCGAGACCCCTTCAAGGACCGGCGCCCAGCGTTCGGCGTAGCGCTTGTCGGACCCGGGCGGCCCACCAACAATGGTGACTTCGTCAAGCGTCGGCTTCTGATTGTCCTTGAGTTTGGTTCGGTAACGGTCGTGGCGCCACGATCGAAGCCCTGCCGCAAGCCCCACTCGAGCGGCACCATCGGCATCAAAATCAAGCCCGGAAATATCGACAACCAGGCTCGTCTCGCCCGAGGTCAGAAGCCTGGCGACCGCGGCCCCGCCGATCTTTTCCGCGGCGTCGCGCGGCTTGGCGCCCGCCCCGGTCCCGACAATCAGCAGCCGCCGAACCGTCCCATGGTCGTCGAAAAACTGTTCCGAAACGCTCGCCGCCTCGCCTTCGAAGCGCTGGCGGTCGAGCGCTGCTGCAACCGCGGTCTGCGCGGCTCCAAGCGTGGCGAGCCCCGAGCGGTCCTTGCCAACGACTGGGATGACCAGCGCAAAGTCTCCGGTCGGGCGGGCATCGGCAAAGCGAACCTGCATTGAAAGCTATTCCTTCAAAAAGCTGGAAAAAAGATGTTCGTTAGCAATGGCCTTTAGGACCCAGGCGCCCAACTGGCAAAGTGGTGCCAAGCCCGATTGTCGGGGCGCGTTCGAGGTGCGATAGGCACGGACGAGCGTATCAACGAAACCGGGCAGGACAAGCGAGCGTTGCGGGAAAGGATTGCCTGGTGGACCGCATTCCCAATCCTTGCCGGAATTCCCGGTTCCGCACTGGCTCAAACCGTGCCTGGGCCGATCCTCATGACGTCGCCGGCGCCGGCTAGCGAGAACTCCACGATCGATTTCAGCTCGGATTCGGTCGCTTATGACGGAAATTCCGACATCGTCACTGCGACCGGCGCGGTGCGAATGTCGCGTGAGGGCAATTATCTCGCCGCCGACAGCGTCGTGTGGGACCGCAAGAGCGGCGAGGTTCGAGCGGTCGGAAACGTAATCCTGATGACTCCGCAAGGCGACAAGCTGATCGGCGGCAATGTCGTCCTCAACGACACCCTGCGCGACGGCACGATCGACAATCTTTTAATCGCACTCGAACAGGGCGGGCGGATTGCGGCCAGGCGGGGCGTTCGCCGGGGCAATGTCACGATCCTTGAAAATGCGATCTATTCGCCGTGCCCGGTCACCAATGACCACGGCTGCCCAAAACGCCCGAGCTGGTCGATTACCGCGGTTCGGGTGATTGACGAGCCGGACTTGAAACGGGTGCGCTTTGAAGGTGGCCGGCTCCAGCTGTTCGGCGTGACCCTGCCCCTGCTCCCGGTGTTCAACATCCCGCGAGACCAGAGCCGCGGCGGAAGCGGCTTCCTCGTTCCCGATCTGGCCTATTCGTCGGTCAAGGGCATCGAGCTTGCCTTGCCCTATCACTGGCAGTTCGGGCCCAACCGCGACCTCACCTTGACCCCCCACGTCTATTCCGGCGTCTATCCGGCGATCGAGGCAAAATATCGCCAGCTCAGTTCGTTCGGTGCCTTTCAGCTCGGCGGATTTTTGACCTACGGGACGATCGAGAACGTCAATTCGACCATCCCGTCCAATCGTCGGGGCATCCGCGGCTATTTCGAAGGCAATGGCAAAGTCCAGCTCGACCCGGTGTGGAGCATTACCAGCTCGGTCCGGGTCGCGACCGACAAGACCGTCGCTCGCCGCTACGACATCAGCTACGATGATCGCCTGCGCAGCTTCGTCAATGCCGAGCGGATCACTCCCAACAGCTTTGTCACCATCGCCGGCTGGGCCTTTCAGGGCTTGCGCCAGGACGACCAGCAAAGGCAGATTCCGTTCGCTTTGCCGGCAATCGACGCACGGCTGCTGACCGGCGAAATTGGCGGCGGTCGGGTCGAGCTGCAGGCCAACAGCCTGGCGCTGTTCCGGGTCGAGGGCCAGGACACGCAGCGCGCCTTCGCAAGCGCGCGCTGGGACTTGCGGCGCATCACTCCGTTTGGCCAGCAAGTTCTCCTGACCGCCTACGGCCGCGGAGATCTCTACCATACCGACGATTCGGCGAGCACTGCAGTGGCGATCTACCGCGGCACCGACGGCTGGCACGGCCGGGCCATTGGAGCGCTTGCCGGCGAAGTCGACTGGCCGTTCGTCGGGCCGCTGTTCGGCGGCATCCAGCGGGTCGTTCCAAAGCTCCAGCTGGTGCTCACTCCGCACACCGAAAACCTGGCAATCCCCAACGAGGATGCGCGCTCGGTCGATCTGGAGGACAGCAATCTGTTCGCTCTCAACCGCTTCGCCGGCTACGATCGGTGGGAAGATGCCTCGCGCATCACTTATGGCGCCGACTGGTCGCTCGAGGTTCCCAACATCCTCGTTTCAACCACCGTCGGGCAGAGCTATCGATTCGCCAATCCGACCGCGATTTTCCCCGAAGGAACCGGGCTCACCGGCCGCTTCTCCGATGTCGTGGGAAGAACCCGCGTGCGCTACGGCAACTTTCTCGACCTGTCCCACCGCTTCCGGGTCGACAAGGATAATCTTGCAATCCGCCGCAACGAGGTCGACCTGACCCTCGGATCCAACCAGACCTACGTCCAGGTCGGCTACCTCCGGCTCAATCGGAATACCGATCCGGCGATCGAGGACTTGCGCGACACGGAAGAACTTCGGGTTGAAGCAAGGGTCCTGTTCAAACGCTATTGGTCGGTGTTCGGAACAGCCATCGTCGATCTTACCGACCGACAGGAAGATCCAATGTCGATGTCCGATGGATGGACCCCCGTTCGCCACCGGCTCGGCATCCAATATGCCGATGAATGCCTGGAGCTTGGCCTGACCTGGCGGCGCGACTATGAACAGATCGGCTCGTTCCGAAAGGGCAGCACCTTCCTGCTCCACTTGGCGTTGAAGGGCTTGAGTCGCTAAGGCTGCGTTCAGCGGCTGTGAATCATAGCGCAATTCGCAAAAATGCTTGAAAATTAAGGATACTCGGAACGTGGCAGTAGCTTTTCGACGAAATTTGACTCGGCTCGGCACGGGTTGTGCAGCGCTTGCGCTGGTTGGCGCGACCGCGGCACTGGCCCAGAATCAGGTCCGGAGTCAGGCGCCATCAGCCCCGGCACCGCCAGTCAATTCAACCCAATCGCTGAAGCTTCCGCAAAATCCGGAATTCTTCGGAGGCCCGGTCCCGTCGGTCATCAAGGCCACCGCGCTGGTCAATGGCGAAGTTATCACCCAGACCGATGTCGAACAGCGGCTCGCCCTGCTGTCGATCGCCAACGGAAGCGACAAAATCCCGTCTGACGAAATCGATCGGTTGCGTCAGCAGGTGCTGCGCAACCTGATCGACGAGACTCTCGAGATCCAGGCGGCCAAGGCCGAGAAGATCCAGGTCAAGTCATCGGATATCGACAAGGCGATCGTGCGCGTTGCGGGCAACGTCAAACAGACGGTTCCCGAACTCGCCACCTACCTTGAATCGAACGGGTCCAACATCGTCACTCTGCGCCGTCAGATCGAAGGCGAACTTGCATGGCGCCGGTTGCAAAGCGCGAAAATCGAAGTGTCGGTCGGCGACGACGAGGTCAAGGCCGTGATCGACCGTCTGACCGCGTCCAAGGGGACGCAGGAATATCACGTCGGCGAAATCTATTTGCCCGCGACTCCGGCCAGCCAGACCCAAACCCTGGCGAATGCCAACAAGATTCTCGAGCAGTTGAAAAACGGCGCGTCGTTCGCTGGTTACGCTCGCCAATATTCCGAAGCGTCGACCGCTGCTGTCGGCGGCGACCTCGGCTGGGTTCGGCCTGAACAGCTTCCCGATCCGCTGGCGCAAGCGCTGGCGCAGATGCAGACCGGGATGGTCAGCCCGCCGATTCCAGTCGCGGGCGGCTTTTCGATCATTGCGCTTCAGGACATGCGCCAGGTGCTGACCGCAGACCCGCGTGACGCAGTCCTCAGCCTCAAGCAGGTTTCGGTCGGCTTCCCCAAGGGCATGACCCGGGCGCAGGCCGAACCGCTGGTTGCGCGCTTCACCGCTGCGGCGCGCTCGGTCGGCGGCTGCGGCGGAGCCGAAAAGCTTGGCTCCGACTTCAATGCAGAAGTGGTGCAGCGCGACGACATCAAGCTTCGCGATCTCCCGCCTTCGCTGCAGCAGATGATGATGCCGCTGCAAGTCGGGCAAAGCTCGCCGCCGTTCGGATCGATCGAGGAAGGCGTCCGAGTGCTCGTCATTTGCGGCCGTGACGAAGCGACCACCGCCGATGCGCCGAGCTTCGACGACGTCTACAGCCAGATCAACGAGGAGCGGGTCAATACTCGGTCCCGGCGGTATTTGAGCGATCTTCGTCGCGACGCGGTGATCGAATTCCGTTAATCGAACCCTTGGGCTAAAAGCGCCCGTGGCTCGCGCTTCCCTCCCCGCTTTGGCGATTTCGACCGGTGATCCGGCCGGAATCGGACCCGAAGTCATCGCCAAGTGCTGGGACAATCGCGCCGAGTTTGGCCTGCCCCCGTTCGTTGCGGTCGGCGATGGCCATTCGATTGCAGCGGTATGGGATGGCCCGATCCAGGTCGTCGACGATCCCAGCGAGGCGGATCACGCCTTCGACTTCGCTCTGCCGTTGATCCAGGTCGTCGCCGCCGCCGGAGGAACGCCGGGCCACCCCAGCGTCGGCGGTGCCCACGGCTCGCTCGACGCGCTCGAACTTGCGGTCGGGCTAGCGCGATCGGGCTCGGCGTCGGGCGTGGTCACCGGGCCGGTGGCCAAGAAACAGCTTTACGCGATCGGATTCCAGCACCCGGGCCAGACCGAATTCGTCGCCGAGCGCTGCGGCATTTCACCCGGCAATGTGGTGATGATGCTAGCCGGGCCGACGCTTCGCACCGTCCCTGTCACAACCCATCTTGCGCTTGCCGATGTGGCGGGCGCGCTGACGTCCGCACTGATCGAATCGCGTGGCCGTGCAGCACTTCGCGGGCTTCAGCGCAATTTCGGGATAGCCGAACCCCGGCTGGCGGTTTCGGGCCTCAATCCGCATAGCGGCGAAGGCGGCCAGCTTGGTCGCGAAGAAATCGTACTCATCGAACCGGCGATTGCCGCGCTTGCCGCCGAAGGGTGGCGCGTCACCGGGCCCCACCCCGCCGATTCGATGTTCCATGAAGCCGCCCGGGCAAATTACGATGCGGCCTTGTGCATGTATCATGACCAGGCCCTGATCCCGATCAAGGCGCTTCATTTCGACACCGCGGTCAACATCACGCTTGGCCTTCCGATCGTTCGCACGTCGCCCGACCACGGAACGGCGTTTGCTATCGCCGGGCTCGACCGCGCCGACCCGCGACCGATGGCGGCAGCCATCCGGATGGCCGCCGAAGCGGCAATGCTTCGCGCACACTTGGCTTGAACGACCCTTCCGAACCAGTCCGGCCCGAACCACTCAGGGACATCATTGCCCGGCACGGGCTGAGCGCGACCAAAGCGCTCGGCCAGAATTTCATTCTCGACCGACAGCTGCTGGCGCGGATTGCCGCAATCCCCGGCGACCTTGACGGGCAGCGCGTCTACGAGGTCGGACCCGGCCCCGGCGGCCTGACCCGCGCACTGCTGGACGCCGGCGCGTCGGTCGTCGCGGTTGAACGCGACCGGCGGTGCCTGCCCGCGCTCGCCGAACTTGCGCATGACTTTCCCGGACGGCTCGACCTGGTCCAGGGCGACGCATTGAAAATCGACGAAATTGCGCTTGCCGGCGACGGCGCACATGTCGTTGCCAATCTGCCCTACAATATCGGCACCGCGCTTTTGCTGAGGTGGCTTGGCGGGCCGTGGCCGCCGTGGTGGCGGTCGCTGACCCTGATGTTCCAGAAGGAGGTCGCCGAACGAATCGTCGCTTCACCGGGAAGCAGCGCTTTCGGGCGGCTGTCGGTCGCTGCCCAGTGGCGGGCCCGGCCGAGAATTGCGATCGGCGTCAACCGCTCGGCGTTCGTGCCCCCGCCCAAAGTCGCTTCGGCGGTGGTTCATCTGGTCCCGGGCGCCCAACCCCAAGGGGTCGATCCCAAAGTGATCGAGAAACTCACCGAGGCGGCTTTTGGCCAGCGGCGAAAAATGCTTCGATCGAGCCTTCGCGATGTTCCCGGCGCGCTCGACGCGGTCCACCGCCTCGGCATAGATCCGCAGCGCCGCGCAGAAACCCTCGGCGTCGACGAATGGATCAGCCTGGCGCGAAGCCTCGGCTAGTTGGTCTTGGGGCTTTCCGGCGGCTTGACCGACGCAACCGTCGGGCCGCGGCTGATCGCCGCCGACAATTGGCCGATTTGCGGACAGCCCTTGGCGCCACAGATCGTGTGAAGCTTCTGAAGATTGGCCTGGGCCCGCGGAACTGCGCCAATTTCGACCATGGCTTCACCCTGAACCGCAATCGCGTCGGGGTCGTTGGGTTCGATCAGAAGCGCCTTGTTGGTCATTCGGATGGCCTTGCCGAACAAATGCTGCCGTTCCGCAACCCGCGCGAGATCGACGAAGGCCCAGCGATTGCGCGGATCGAGCGCAAGTGCGGTTTCCAGAACGTCCTCGGCCTCGCTGAGCTTGCCAAGGCCGAGAAGCGCCTTGCCGCTCTGCTCAAGCTGTGCGGATTTGGGAGCGATATGATCGTCCCCCTGCTCGCCCGACACTGCCATTGGAGCGCCAAGCGCAAGCCCGGCCAGGCTGAGGATCATCACACGGAACATGGAACGCATCGAAATCTCCAATTACCGGACTTGTCGCTAGCACGGTCGCCTGAGGCGCGCGACGAAAAATCCATCGGTGCCGTCGTGGCCGGGAGTAACTAGCCGCCCACCACCATCATCACGCCCGGCAGCGATGGGCGCGGACTCACTAATCCACGATGAACGGCGCTCGACAAAAGCTTCGATCTGCGCCGCTCCTTCACGCGACAGCAAAGAGCACACGGCATAGACCAGCGCGCCTCCGGGCCGAACCAGTTCGGCGGCGATCTCGAGCAAGCGCGATTGCGCCGCCGCCAATCGCTCGAGCCGCTCGGGCGTCAGGCGCCAGCGCCCTTCGGGATTGCGCCGCCAGGTCCCGCTTCCCGAACAGGGTGCATCGACCAGCACGACGTCGGCCCGTCCGGCCCAGTCGGCAAGCGCGTCAAGCTCGCGCGGTGGCCCAAGCAGCCGGGTCTCGATGGTTGCTCCGGCGCGCTTGGCGCGCGGCTCGAGCTTGGCCAGACGCCCGCGATTGCTGTCGGTCGCAAGAATCTGCGCGTCCGGCGCTGCTGCGGCGAGTGCAAGCGCCTTGCCGCCGGCGCCGGCGCACAGGTCGAGCATCAGCAGCCCATCCGCCGGCTGGCAGGCGAGCGCGATCAGCTGGCTGCCCTCGTCCTGGACCTCGACCAGCCCGGCAACGAGCGCCGGATGGTCGTCGATCCTGCTGTCCTGCAAAAGGCGCAGGCCCCACGGGCTGAGCGGCGTTGCAACAGCTCCTGGAAAGTCGCCAAGCAGCGCCTCGCGCGACGTTCGGGCAGCGTTGGCGCGAAGGTCGAGCGGCGCCCGCTCCAGCAACGCCGGCCATTCGCCGGGACCCACCAACGGCGACAGTTCGGAGCGGAGCCATTCGGGAACGGCGACCGCCGCCGCGCCCGGCTCATCGTCCGCAATCGGCCGGGGCCCGCGCGGAAGCCCGAACAACGCCTCCAGCTCGGCATCGTCCCGGGCCAGCCCAACGATCGCCGAGTGTCCGTCCGCCGGGCGCTCACCCGACCTGCGGATCGCTCGAAAGACCAGTTCGCGGACGGCTCGGCGATCCTTCGATCCGGCATAGCGCCTCACCTTGAAATAGCGCGTGACGATGGCATCGGCGGGCGGCCCGTCGTCCCGCGCGGAAGCGATGATCAGGTCGAGAATTTCGACCGCCGCCTCGAGCCGCCCAGCCGGAGTCATTGT
>JBDSSR010000080.1:0-1733 GCA_039928675.1 Sphingomicrobium sp.
ATTGCCGCCGCCGATGAGGCTGGCCTGACGATGCTGTTCACCGGGATGCGCCACTTCCGGCACTGATCCGTGGGAAGTGCTGCACCGAAGGCCGGTGCCGTTCCCTACAACTTAAACCACATCGTCCTCGACCTGGTCGCTTGCTTCGGCCGCCGCTTCGGCCTCGCGCAGGTCCTTCACATCCTCCTTGCCGAGCCGAAACAGCGCGCGGTCGTCGGGCGTGAAGCCCTTGGTCCACAACACTGCTCCGAAGACTGCCAGGATTGCCGGAACACCGATCACCAGCTGCAGGCTTTGCGGAAGCAGGTAGCGGACTCCCGCGCCGACCACGGCGCCGGCGGCGGTTGCCCAGGCAAGGTCCCAGCGCCAGCCCGAAACCGGCGCTCCAAGCTCCCTTGCCAGCAGCCGCGCCTTGGCGATCGATGCGAATCCGAGCGCAACGCACAAGGCGATGGCCGGGCCGGTCGCCTGGAAACTCGGTGGCAGGCCTTGGTCCCGCATGACCAGGATCAGGCCTACGGCAAGCGCTGCTTCAAGCGCCAGCATGATGATGCTGATGACCATGTTTCGGGTTCGGGCGACGAAAATCAGCGCCGCTTCGCTGACCACCGCCGTTGCTGCGATGACCTCGGCTGCAAGCAGAAAGGCGAGCGTCGCGGTGCCGCCGGTGAAGCCCGACCCGACCAGCGCCATGACCGCGCGACCGGGAATTGCCAACGCCATCGCAATCCCGATCTGGGCGGCAATGATCCAGTAGGTCACTTGCCGAACCTGCTTGGCGACAGCTTCGCGGTCGTTGGCTGCAAGCCGCCGGGTGATCGCCGGGCCGAGCACCGGCTCGAAACTCGACTTGAGTTTGGCCGGCAGGGTCGCGACCTGCTGCGCGACGTAATAGACCCCGACGTAGACTGCAGGCATGAACGCTCCGAGCACCGCAAGGTCGATCCTCCGCGAAGCCCATTCCACTGCATCGGCCGCTGCCAGCGGAACGTTGCGCCGGGCCGTTCGCCACGCGCCCGGGATGTCCGGCCGCCAGCCGTGCGGAACGCCGTAGCATCGCACCAGCGGGATCAGCGCCGCGACCAGAGCGGCGATCATCGAGCAGATATAGGCGACGATCAGCCCGTCCCGAATTGACCAATATGACCAGCCGAAAGCAACGATGGTGATCGTCCACGGCTGGACGATCGAGCGCGCTCGAACGGTTGCTCCGACGTCATGGTGATAAGCCAGCCCGGCCAGCGCAATGTCGGTGCAGCTGATTGCAAGAACGGTCACTGCCAACAGCCGATCCATCCCAAGCACCGTCGTCGTCGGGTACATCGCCTTTGGAAAAACGATCAGGATCGCCATTCCGATGATCGATCCGATCAATGCGATCAGCAGCGCATCGGCAATGACGCACGCCTGCGGCCGTTTCGCATCGGCAAGCAATTGGGCAAGCCCGCGCCTCAGGCCGAGCGCCGCCAATTGCGCGGCGAATTCGACCGTCAGCACCGCATAGGCGAACCGGCCAAGCGCCTCCGGGCCATAAATCCGTCCGGCAATGAACAGGAATGGCCCCATGCCCGCGAGGCGAAGGACGAAGCCGAAGATGTTTAGTCGCCCCCCCCGGGCCAGTGTTGCCATGTCGGCTTCGGGTGCGTCCTTTTCCGCACCGTCGTCGCCGATCCGCGCCGCATCCGTCAATGCGCGGCGCCCCAATGCTCGCCCCAGCCGATTTCGACGTCCAG
>JBDSSR010000081.1:0-6217 GCA_039928675.1 Sphingomicrobium sp.
TGCCGCTCGCCTAGCTAGCCATTCGCTGTGCAGCCCCTGTGGCGGAATGGTAGACGCGCTCGACTCAAAATCGAGTTCCTAACCGGAGTGTCGGTTCGAGTCCGACCAGGGGCACCACGGGCAAGCGCTTTGCGGCGCGGCCCATTTTCCTGGGTGCCACATTACTCCGTGACGGCGCGCCCTCCTGCCGATAGGCTTTGTCGATGGACCCGCGTTCCAAGAAATCCCAGTCGGCCGAAGACGCCAATGCGCTGGCCGAGTTGATCACCGTCAAGCGCGACCGGCTGCTTGCGTCGCTGACTCTGATCGCCGGGATCGGGCTGGTTGTGATCCTGCCCTTCGCGCTTCGCGCTGGCGCCGAATTCTTCATGCCGGTGACCGCCGCGCTGGTGGTTGCAATCGCTCTTGTGCCGCTGCTCGAATGGTTCGAACGGCGCGGGCTTCCGTCCAAGCCGTCGGCGCTTCTGTGCCTGCTGGTATTTTTGACTCTGGCGCTGTTCGCGCTCGGTTCGATCGTGATTCCGGCGACCGACTGGGTCGCCCAGGTCCCGTCCAAGATCGGCAAGATCACGGACGCGCTGACGCCAGTGCTTGATCTCTACAAGAACCTCGACAAGTTTATTGCCCGGACTACCTCGCAGATCGCGATGGGTCAGCCCGATGCCCGCGCGATTCGGATCGAGACTCCGAACTCGACGCTTGGCTTTCTCGCCAGTTCGGCGCCGCACCTGCTCATCCAGCTGTTCTTCTCGATGCTTGTGATCTTCTTCTTCCTCTCCGGCTGGACGACGATGCGCAAGAAAACGATCGTCAGCCGGGGAAGCTTCGAAGGCGCGCTCACCACCGCGCGGGTCATCCAGCAGGTGGTCGACGCGACCTCGACCTATCTTGGCACGATCACCTTGATCAACGTCGGCTTGGGGGCGCTGACCGCGGCGGCGCTGTGGTGGCTTGGCATGCCTTCCCCGGTGATGTGGGGCGGAATCGTCGCGGTCCTCAACTACATTCCCTATCTGGGTCCGATCGTTGCCGCGTTGCTGCTGTTTCTGGGTGCGCTGATGAACTATCCGGACATCTGGGGCGCGATGCTCCCACCCGCAGTGTTCATCAGCTTCCATCTCGTCGAAGCAAATTTCTTCACGCCGATGGTGGTTGGCCACCGGCTGACGATCAGCCCGCTTTCGATTTTGATTTCGCTGTCATTCTGGGCCTGGGTGTGGGGCACGACCGGCGCTCTGCTCGCGGTTCCCCTGCTGATCATCACCAAGACCATCTTCGCGGCCGCCGGAACGCCCGACATCGCCGGATTCCTGTTTGAGCAGGGCACTTTGACCCATGCCGGCGACTTGGACGAGGAAGAGATCGAGGAACGCCAGGAAATCGGCCCGGCCATGGTTGACACTCCAAAGGGCACCTAATAGTCGCCGCGCACGCCAGAAAACGCGGGTGTAGCTCAGTTGGTTAGAGCGCCGGCCTGTCACGCCGGAGGTCGCGGGTTCGAGTCCCGTCACTCGCGCCATCTTTCGCGCTTCCCCAAGTTCGATTAGGTCGGACCTTCGATGGGGGACGCCTCAGCTTATCAATCGCTCGGGCTCGAGCCCGGTGCCGACCAGGCAGCCATCGAGCGCGCCTACAAACGGCTGATCAAGGAGCATCACCCCGACCGCGAAGGGGGCAATTCGGCAAGGGCGGCCGAAATCAACCACGCCTATCGACAGCTTCGCTGGCCGCGCCCGCTGCCCGCTTCGGCGCTCGAGCTCAACGATGGCCCCGACAGGCCGCGCACCGGCTTTGGCTGGATGATCCCCGCGCTTGGCGTCGCCGCCGCGCTTGCCGCCTGGATTCTGACTTCGACGACCGTTGGCGCAGCCCTTCAGGCCTGGTCCCCGGCGGTCGTTCACAGCTTTACCGGCAGGCACCTGCAAGTGCGCGCGCTCGATCCGATGGACAAGCCACTTGAGATCGCGTCGATCGAAGCCGCGATCCGCGACGCACGACAGGTCTCGGCGACTGGCGATGAAATGGCGCTCGCCGCCCACAGCGGCGATTGTCACCGCCGGCTTCGCTCCGATCCGAAAATCGCCTGGCTCGACCGCTGCTCGGCCTTCGACGATGCGGTTGTCGAAATCCAGGATCGCGATCCCTTGCGCGACCGCGGCCCCTTCAGCGAGCTGTCGGTGACCGGGCGTCAGTGGAGCAGCGCGTCGGAGCTATCGACCGATTATCTGGCGATCGACGGGCGGTTGGCTCGAATCCGGTTGCACGTGCAGCTGGCGATGGTGCCAGCGCCGATCGCGGCAGACTAACGCTGGCCGGACGCGGGCTGGGTCGCAGCAGGCGCAGGCGCTGCCGAAGAACTCGTCCCGAGCGGTCGTTCGCTGGTCGCTGGCGAATCGCCGGACAGCGACCATTTGAGCGTGTCGGAGGCATCGAACGCCCTGGTGTAGTCCTCGTGTTCGACCTCGTCCGAAGCCTTGCGGGCAATAAGGTTGAACCGGACCGCAACGCGCTTGTCGCCGCGCATCGAGGGCGACAGCTTGATCGCCTCCGCGCCCGGAATCTGGTCGATCGAAGCGATTGCCTCGGCCGTCTGTGGCGCGACATGGGGCGCCGCCAGCGCGGCGCTGCGAAGAGCGCGGGCATTTGGCTCGGTTCCAGCATAGGCTTCGACAAAAGCCGCCGGCTGACCCCATCCTCCCGCCCAGCGATAGAAGATATGCGCTCCGACGATTGCGTTTTTGGAGAGCGTCGAGGCCCAGTAAGGAACGACGTAATTGGCATGATAATGGGTCGCGAGACCAACCGGCTTGAAGACGTAGCCGGCAAGCGCTGCCCGGGCGATGCCCTTGGCCCGGTTCCAGCCGTCTGAGTCGGGCAGGCGCGCCATCGATCCGTCGCAGGTGAAGGTGAACTGGCAACCGGTGGCCCTGGTCGACCCCTGGTAGACGGTCGCGCACACGCTCGCCGGGAAAGCCGGGTGGCGGACCCGGTTCAAAACGACCTGCGCGACGCCGCGCTCGCCATCGTCATCCTGGCTTCCTGCTTCGTAATAGACCGCGCTCGACAGGCATTCGAGGGCCTGGGCGCGCGCTTCGGCGCTGCCCTTCAAGGCAAACGGGACGGCCGAAACATTGGGCCCGCCGGCCAAGGGAATGTCGGCATTGACCCTGATTGCCTGGTCGGGCGCGATCTGCCGCATCAGCAGTGGCGGAGGAGCGGGCGGTGCTACCGCGGGCGCAGACCCATGTTGTAAAGGCTGGACAACCGAAGCTGCGATCGCCGCGGTTGCGACGAGGCCGAATAGCCCGAACCCGGCGGTTTCGCGTGGATGGCTGCGCCACAACGACCGTGCGCGGCCCACCGTCAGGCGGGCAACGCGGGCCGCATAGTGCCGCAATCCGTCAAGCGGACGCTGGAGGGTGAGAGCTGGTGGCATGCTTTGGTGCTATAGATGACTAATACAGACAGTTCAATTCGAGCCGGTATCGGTTGTGAACGAACCAGTCTCGATCCATCGGATCAAAGGTTTCAGTGGGACGATCCAGACGATTCCCGTCACAAGATAGTAAAGCGCCTGGACGATTACAGGCCAATTGCCGACCATCCGCGCCAAGCTTGCGACGAACCCAGCCCAAACGACGATCATCAGGACGATCAGCGCGATTCCGGCGAGTTTTCGGAAGGATGGGGTGGTCATCGTTCGATCGATATAGGAATTGCCGCGGCCCTCAGCAAAGGTCGCCATTGCGGACCGCCGCCGCCGGGCTAGGGTGTGACAATGATTGGCCGCCTTTTGTTCATTGTCCTAGTCGCCGCTTCGGCCGCTCCGGCCAATGCCCGCCCAGTTCGACCGCTGCCGAACGGAGTTGAGGCCAGCAACGCCGCCGCGACGGTGCGTATCGAAGCCTTGGGCGATGGCATAATTCGGGTGCGGGTCGCGCCAGGCGGGCATTTCGCGGAAGATGTGAGCTGGGCGGTCCCGACTTCGGTTCGTGCGCGATCCGTTGCCGTCACCGCCGACAGCGGCGGCTTCCATACCAGCGATCTTGTCGTGCAGGTTGACGGTGATTCGCTCAACGTGCGGATTACGGACCGGGCCGGGCGACCTATCCTTGCCGACGCCAGGGATCCGGTATCGTTCAAGGGATCGTCATTCACCCTGGCCAAGACCCTCAGACCCGGCGAACATATCTATGGCCTGGGCGACAAGACTGGCAACTTCGACCGGGCAGGCCAAAGTTTCGTCGACTGGAACACCGATGCCTGGGGCTTCGATCGCGGGACCGACCCCATCTACAAGTCGATCCCGTTCTACATCGGAAGCACGGCCGACGGCGGCTCCTACGGCCTGTTCCTCGACAATAGCTGGCGCAGCTGGTTCGATTTTGGTCATCGTCAGGCCGGCAGGCTCGAGATTGGAGCAGATGGCGGTCCGATCGATTATTATGTCATTGCCGGGCCGTCGGTCCGCGATGTCGTGCGCCGCTATACCGACCTTACCGGCAAGGCGCCGCTGCCGCCCTTGTGGGCGCTCGGTTTCCAGCAGTCGCGCTACAGCTACATGAGCGCGGCGGAAGTCCGGCAGGTTGCCGCGCGCCTGCGCAGCGACCGGGTGCCGACCGACGTGATCTGGCTCGACATCGACTTTCAAGATCGCAACCGACCCTTCACCACCAACCCCAGGACGTTCCCCAACCTCAAGCTGCTTGCCGATCAGGTGGGGGACCAGGGGTTCAGGCTGGTCGCGATTACCGACCTCCACATCGCCTACGCGCCCGGCCAGGGTTACGCGCCCTACGACAGCGGTGCGGCGGGCGATCATTTCGTCAAGAGCCCAGACGGAAGCGTGTACGTTGCGCCGGTATGGCCGGGGCCATCGGTATTCCCTGACTTCACTCGATCCTCGACCCGCGCCTGGTGGGGTGGCCTTTACGCGAAGCTCGCCGATGACGGCATTGCCGGGTTCTGGAACGACATGAATGAACCCGCGATCTTCGACTCGCCGACCAAGACAATGCCGATCGATACCGTCCACCGCATCGAGGGTGACGGCTTTGCGCCGCGCGCCGCGCCCCACGCCGAGGTGCACAACATCTACGGCATGGAAAACGGGCGCGCGACCAACAACGGCCTGCTTTCTCTGCGCCCCAACATTCGGCCATTCGTCATGACTCGCGCCAGCTATGCGGGCGGGCAGCGCTATGCAGTCACCTGGACAGGCGACAACAGCTCGAGCTGGGATCATTTAAAGCTCGCCGTGCAGCAGATGCTCAGCCTCGGACTTTCAGGTTTTACGTGGTCGGGCGCGGACATTCCGGGCTTTACCGGTGGCGCATCGGCTGGGCTTGCCACCCGCTGGTTCGAGATCGGTGCGTTTACTCCGGTGTTCCGCGGCCATTCGGCAAAGGACACGCCGCGCGCTGAACCCTGGGTCGATGGTCCGGTGCACCTCGCTCTGCGGCGGCGCTTTATCGAGGAACGTTATCGGCTGCTTCCCTATTTTTACG
Organism: Sphingomicrobium sp.; assembly: GCA_039928675.1. Taxonomy (GTDB): domain Bacteria; phylum Pseudomonadota; class Alphaproteobacteria; order Sphingomonadales; family Sphingomonadaceae; genus Sphingomicrobium. The sequence continues at coordinate 5,508 of JBDSSR010000081.1, forward strand.
CGGTTGCCGAAGCCAGTGCCCGGACCGGCGACCCGGTCATGCGCTCGACCTTCTATGACTATCCGCAAATGGCCGCTGCCAATTGCGATCAGTCGATGGCGTTCACGCTCGGCGCGGATCTGCTGATCGCGGCGTCACCCAAGCCCGATTCGCCGCAGACCTACGACGTCTGCCTGCCCGGAAATGGCTGGTACGATTATTGGACCGGTCGCCAGCTGGCCGGTTCGACGACGCGCGAAGTTCCCCGGCTCGAGCGCTTGCCGGTGTTTGTTCGACCGGGCGCAATCATTGTTCGCCAGCCACTGGTTCAAAGCACCGCCCAGACCCCCAGGGGGCCATTGGAGCTTCACGTCTATCCCGGCGCGGATTGCCGCGGCGAGCTCTACTTCGACGATGGGCTGAGCATTGTCGGTCCATCCCTTCGGCAGTCGATAAGCTGCGAGGTGACCAAAGCGGGCGTGACTTTGCGGTTCGGTGAGCGGCAAGGGACATTCAAGCCGTGGTGGCGGTCGATTGCGGTCACTGTCCACGGTGATCGGCCCGCGACAGCGATCATTCCAGACCATCCCGGAAAGTCCGTGGTCGCCGTCCGTTGATCGCGTCAGCGTCCGTATCGAGGCCGCGCCTTCTCCTCTTCGCCTCGGGTGACTTCGCATTCAATCTCTACTGGCAAAGCATCATGCTTTTCCTGCTGTTCTACTACACCGACG
>JBDSSR010000082.1:0-4951 GCA_039928675.1 Sphingomicrobium sp.
GGATCGAGCCCAAGCGCGCGGCTGAGTCCGGCGGCAGTCGGAACCGCGAACCGGGCCGGAAACATAAAGGCATAGAGTTCGAGCAGGTCGAGCCCGCTGAGGTCGGGATAACCAAGCCGCTGACCGACCAGCGGACCGTTGAGAATGATGTGCGGCGTTTCCGCGGCGCGCCCGATCGCCTGGCCGCGGCTGGCCTCGCGAAGAACTCCGTCGGTCCCGACCAGCCAGATACCCGAATGGGTTGCGTGGAGCGCTGGAATTGGCAAAGGAGCGGCCATCCCGCGACCCTGCAGTCAAGAGAACAGAAGAGCAACGAATTTGACTTCCGACGAGCTTCGTTCCGCTGCCTTGAAGTCAAAGGCATGGCCCTATGAGGAGGCGCGCAAGCTCCTGAAGCGATGGCCGGAGGGCAAGCCCGATGGCGGTCCGGTCGTCTTTGAAACGGGCTACGGGCCGTCGGGCCTGCCGCACATTGGCACCTGGAACGAAGTTGCCCGAACGACCTTCGTCCGCCAAGCCTATGAGGAATTGACCGGCGGGTCACCGACCCGGCTGATCGCGTTCAGCGACGACATGGACGGGCTTCGCAAGGTGCCCGACAACATTCCCAACGGCGAGCTTCTGGAGCAAAGCCTGGGCAAGCCGCTGACCGCGATCCCCGACCCGTTTGGAACCCACGAAAGTTTCGCGGCGCACAATAATGCGATGCTTCGAACGTTCCTCGACCGCTTCGGCTTCGACTATGAATTCCTCTCGGCGACGCAATGCTACACAAGCGGCCGGTTCGACCCGATCATCGCCAAGGTCCTGGCCAACTGGGACGCGATCCTGGGGGTGATGCTGCCAACACTTCGCGAGGACCGCCGCCGGACGTATTCGCCATTGCTTCCGATTTCGCCGACCACCGGCCGGGTGCTTCAGGTCGCGGTCGAAGTGGTCGATGCGCAAGCCGCGCTGATCGCGTTCGAAGACGAGGACGGGGCTCGCGTTACCCAGTCCGCGCTTGGCGGCAAGGCCAAGCTTCAGTGGAAAGTCGACTGGGCGGCGCGCTGGGTTGCGCTCGGCGTCGACTATGAAATGGCCGGCAAGGATTTGACCGACAGCGTCACCCAATCGGGGAAGATCGCGCGGGTTCTCGGGGGGCGCGCGCCCGAAGGTTTCAATTACGAAATGTTCCTCGACGAGGCTGGCGAGAAAATCTCCAAGTCCAGGGGCAATGGCCTCAGCCTCGACGACTGGCTTCGCTATGGCAGCGAGCCGAGCCTGGCCTTTTACATCTACCGCGAACCAAAGCGCGCCAAGAGCCTGCATATTGGTGTGATCCCGCGCGCGGTCGACGAATATCTCCAGTTCCGCGGCAATTATCCGGGCCAGCCGACCGACCAGAAGCTGGGCAATCCGGTTCACCATATTCACGGCGGATCGGTGCCGCCCGAGACCCTGCCGCTAAGCTATGGTTTGCTGCTCAACCTCGTCAGCCTGCCCGGGGTCGCCGACAAGCAGACCGCCTGGCGGTTCGTCCAGCGTTATGCGCCCGGCACTTCGCCCGACACCGACCCCGAGCTCGACCAGCTGATCGGCCTTGCGGTCAATTATGCGCGCGATTTCGTCGTCCCCGGCCTGAAGCGCCGTCCGCCAAGCGCGATGGAGGCCGAAGCGCTGCGCGATCTCGATGGCGAACTGGAACGGCTTCCCGCTGATGCGGAAGTGGAGGCGATTCAGAACGCGGTGTTCGAGGTTGGCAAGCGCCATCCGTTTGAATCGCTGCGCGGCTGGTTCCAGGCGCTTTACGAGACGTTGCTCGGGTCAAGCCAGGGTCCGCGAATGGGCAGCTTCATCGCGCTTTACGGGATCGAGAATATGCGGACGCTGATCGCCGAGGCGCTTGCCGCGACCTGACCGGCCGACGTCTAGCCGCGAACCTGTGCGCCGCGGCGACTGTGGTGCGGCGGCTCGGCGGCTTTGACCTGGGCAATCCAGCGATCGATCTTGGCTTCGAGCACCGCCAGCGGAAGCGCGCCGCTGTCGAGCACCTGGGCGTGGAAGTCGCGGATATCGAACCTTGGCCCGAGAGCATCCTGGGCTTTATGGCGCAGGCGCTGGATGGTCAATGCTCCGACCTTATAGGCCGTCGCCTGGCCCGGAATGGCGATGTAGCGTTCGACCTCTGCGGTCGCGTCGGTGCGGCCCATGCCCGAATTGGCAAGCAAATAATCGATCGCCTGCTGCCGCGTCCAACCCTTGGTGTGGATGCCGGTATCGACCACCAGCCGAAGCGCCCGGAGCATTTCGTCGTTGAGCGTCCCGAACCGCTGATAGGGATCCTTGTAGAGGCCCATGTCGTAGCCGAGGGTTTCGGCATAGAGCGCCCAGCCTTCGACGTAGGCCGTATTGCCGCCAAAACGCATGAACGCGGGAAGCGCCGGGTTTTCCTGTGCCAGGCTGATCTGGAAATGGTGCCCGGGCTCGCCTTCGTGGAGGAACAGGGTGGTCTGGTCCCAGGTGCTTCGCGAGGGCAGGTCGTAGGTGTTGAAATAGAAAGTCCCGGGCCGCGATCCCTCTAGCGTTCCAGCGTCATAGGCCGCCGCCGCTTCATAGCGTTCACGCGCTTGCGGATAGGGCCGGATGACCAGCTGGGTCTTTGGAATCTTGGAAAAATATTGCTGCGATTTGGCTTCGACCGCCGTTTTCAGCCGGTAATAATCGACCGTCATCTGAGCGCCGCTTTTTGGCTGGAACCTGGGGTCGGTGCGCATGTAATCGAAAAAGGCGTGGAGATCGCCGGTAAAGCCGATCTCACCCTTCACTTGCTCGAACTGGCCAGTGATTCGCGCGACCTCGGCCAGGCCCAGCCGGTGAACCTCATCGGGCGTCAACTCGGTCGTTGTCGCGGACTGGACCAGGTAATTGTACAGCTGATCGCCGCCCGTGATGTACATCAACCCGGCACCGTCACGCGCCTTGGGCAGATAATCGTTGGCAAGGAAATCGCGCATCCGCTGGAGCGCTGGATAGACGATCGTGCCAAGCGATTGCCGATACTGGCTAACGATCCGCGCCTTGTCGGCCGGGGCGATGGTCCGCGGAATGGCCTGCACCGGTATCCAGTAAGGCGAGGCTTCAGGCTTGAGCTTGAGCTGGTCGTCGAGCTGTTCGATCATGTTGCGCACGGTCAGCCTGGTATCGACGATATTGTCGGCCATGCCCTTGCGCCATTGGCCGATCGCAATGTCGATATTGGTGGCGAAGTCGCGGTTGCGGCGCAGCGCCTCGTCATAATCGGCGGGGGTTGCAAAGCGCCCGCCACTCTGCCCGCTGGCGATCGTCGGGAAATCGTTATGAAGCCCGTAAAAATGGTTCATCGGCAGCGCTTCGCTGATCTTCAGCAGGTTTGGTGCAAGTCCGCGCAGCGTGTCGCGGGTGGTATAATCGAAGGCATCGTAGGCAAGCTGGTCGGTTGGACTAAGCTGGTCGCGCGGGATCGCCGCAAGCGCCGCCAGATCCTGCTCCGCGGCTTTCCGCTCGCCCTGAAAATGGGCGTCGCTGAACAAGTCGCCAAGGCCGTGCGCGAAGCGCAGATCGCCACGGTACAAGGCCTGCAGCGGGTTTCGGCGAAGGGCTGCTTCGTCGCTTGCACGAAACAGGCTGAACAGTCGGGCGTGAGGACTTTGGAGAGCGTTGTGCAAAGCCGCTGCCAGACGCGGCGGCGCCGCGCCCGCCGGGGTGGCGAACGCGATCGCGGCCGCCAGGACGCTTGCGGTCAAACGGCCACCGGTCGGCGTCAAGGCGTGAGCGATCTCGTCATGGTTCCCCGATTGGCAGGGGTAATGCGAAAAGGGGCGCCACAGCAATGCCGCAACGCCCCTTTGCTTCATTTAGGGACCACGAATTCTACCAGAAGAATTGGTAAATCACGTCGACCACCTGCCCGCTCCACGTATCGACCAGCAGAGCGTCGTCGTAATAGCGGATCCAGCGGGTGCCCGGCGGCGCATAGGGCAGGCGATAGGACCACGGATCGTCGATCCAGAAGTTGCTTCCGTAATAGCTCGGCCACAACCGCCAGCCGACCGAATACTGCTGATAGCCCCAGCCGAACGGATCGTAATAGAAGCCGAGGTGAAACCGCGAACGGTGGCGGTTGCGATAGTTCTGCCAGTCGTAGCGATTGTCGTGGCGCCAGCTGCTATTCCACTGCGGTGCGGGGGTATAGCGGGTCTGTGTCGGCGACGGCGGCGGCGGCTGAGTGCCGGGCCGCGGCGTGGTGCTGATCACCGGCGGACGATTCCGGTCGGGCCGGGGAACGCGGGTTTGCTGACGCAGGTCCCGCTGATCCTGGACACGGCTGCGCGCGTCTTCGACCCGCTGCCGGGTCTGGGCCTGGCGGTCGTCGCGGATCTGCTGACCCTGGCCCGAGCGCCAATCCGGCTGGCCGGAATATTGGGGTTGGGTCGGCCGAACGACCCCGTTGGATCGCGGCTGGTAGGCCGGCGCCGAAGGCCGGGCGAAGTCGTTCGAACGCGGTTGGTAACTGGGCGCCGTTGGCCGCGTGAAATCGCTCGTCCGCTGGTCACGCGCCGGACGCGCTACCGAGCGCGCCTCCGAACGCGAATCGTCGCGCGCCTGCCGCCGGTCCGATTGCGCCTGCTGGCGATCGGCCCGCGCCCGTTGCGCAGGGGTTAAAGTATCCTGGGCAGCGAGCGCCGGAGTTGCAGCAACGCCTGCCAGGAGGAGGGAAAGAATAAGTTTACGCATGACAGTGACCTTTCCAGTTCATTGCAACGAGATTTGCGCCGTTCCAGATGAGCGGCGGCTTAATGATTTCGGAGCCGTACATTCATCTTTGTAGGTTGGATTTCAGGGGGTCTCCGACGGACCCGGAAGCGTCGTCGAGGCCGTTTCGAAAGCCCTCTCGATGACCTTGCGGATGCGCGGATAGGCGCCGCAGCGG
>JBDSSR010000083.1:0-3805 GCA_039928675.1 Sphingomicrobium sp.
ACGCCGACCGGGGCAATGCCGGATCGGCGAAGGGCGACGGCCAGCGGCGCGGCCAGATCGGCGGTGATGTTGCGGGGGCTATCGGGAACGAAGATCAAGCCGCCGAACGTCGCGGGCCGCGCTTCGAAAAGCAGCTCGGCGCTGTTCAGTCCGCACAATTTGGTTCTCCCGAAGATCAGCGCTCGAGCAGCCTGGCCCGGAGCTTCCGAGCGCATCAGCGAAGTGCCGACGAGAAAGGCATCGACCATTGGTGACAGGCGCGCGACGTCGGCCTGGCTCGCGATTCCCGACTCGGCGACGAGCAATCTTGACGGCGCCAGCGGAGCCAGCCGCTCGGTCGTTGAAAGATCGATCGAAAGGTCGCGAAGGTCGCGGTTGTTGATGCCGATGATCGGCGCTCCAAGCGCCAGCGCGCGCCGCATCTCGGCCTCGTCATGGACCTCGACCAGCACATCCATTGCGAACCGCGTCGCTTCGTCGATCATCGCCCTTGCAGCGACGTCGTCGAGCAGCGACAGCATCACCAAAATGGCGTCCGTGCCGGCGATCCGAGCCTCCGCCACCTGGCGCAGGTCGATGAAGAAATCCTTGGCGAGGATCGGGCCATCGAACTCGGCCCGCGCAGCGCTGAGGTCGGCGAGCGAGCCGCCGAAGAAAGGCCCATCGGCAAGAACGCTCAAGGCATCGGCCACCCCGGCATAACCTCGCGCAAGCTCGGCGGGGTCGGCGGCGGCGCGGATCAGGCCCTGTGACGGCGAGGCCTTCTTGATTTCGAGGATGAAGCGAGCCCCGGGGCTGCCCAGCGACTGCGCCAGGCTTGCGCTCGTCGGCCGCGCCTGCGCCCGGATCGCGTCGAGCGATACGCCGGCGAACCGCTGCGCAAGCTCGGCGCGCTTGGTTGCGGCAATCTTGCCAAGCACACCGTCGGGTTCAGCCATTGCTGGCCTCGACGAATCGGTCGAGCACGACCCCGGCGCTGCCACTGCGAAGCGCATCGCGGGCAAGCGCAGCGCCTTGGGTCAGGCTCGCGCAACTGCCCGCGGTCAGCAGCAGCGCGGCGCTGTTGAGGATCACGATGTCCTGCTCCGCGCGCGCGCCCTGCCCGGCAAGCAAGGCCCGAAGCCGCGCGGCATTCTCGTCGACGTCGCCGCCGGTCACGACCTTGAGCGGCGCACGCTCGAGCCCGGCGTCCTCCGGAACGATCTGCAGTTCCTCGACCTCGTCGCCCGACAAACGGATTGCGCGGGTTTCACCGTGAAGCGCGACCTCGTCGAGGCCCGACCCGTGAACCACCAGCGCCTGGCGCACGCCCATTGCCGCAAGCGTCTGGGCAATCCGGCGAAGCATTTTGGGGTCGGCAACACCGAGCAGCTGAACCGGCGGACGTGCCGGATTGATGCACGGCCCAAGCAGATTCATGATCGTCCGAACGCCAAGCTGACGGCGGACCAGCGCGGCGTGTTTCATTCCCGGGTGATAGGCCGGCGCGAAAAGGAAGCAGAACCCGATCTCGTCGAGCAGCGCACGGGCCTTCGCCGGAGCGACGTCTATCCGTGCACCTATCGCTTCGAGCACGTCGGCCGAGCCGCAGCGCGAGCTGACGCTGCGGTTGCCATGCTTGGCAATCGGCAGCCCGCAGGCCACCGCGACAAAAGCGGTTGCGGTCGAAACGTTGATCAGACCCGACCCGTCGCCGCCGGTGCCGCAGCAGTCTGCATAGAGATAATCTGGCCGCTCGAAGGGCAGAGCAGCGGCGCTCAATGCCTTGGCTGCACCGATCATTTCCTCCGCCGTTTCGCCCTTCATGCGAAGCGCGATCAGCATTCCGGCAATCTCCGCCGGTTCGAGCCGGCCAAGCACGAGCCGTTCGAACAGATGCTGGGAATCCTCGATCGGCAGGTCCTCGCCGGTCAGCAGCTTGGGCAGCGGGTTGGGCACCGGTTCGGCCGAGTCATGCGGCTGGTGCGCCGTCGCAACGGCGTCGAATGGCAAGTTCAAAAGTTGGGACATGGTATTCACCTGGAAACAAAAAAGCCCGCCGGATGGCGGGCGGGCAGTCGATGATCGTCGTTCAGCCGATCAATCGCGCCATCGCGCCGCAAAGATGCAACCGTGCCACCAAAGGCGGGCGGTCGATGAATCGGGGCGGGCATCCAGGAGCGTCATCGTTGCGCTGATTAGGCCAGGAGCCCGGGCGCGGTCAACGGGCAGTCCATTGACGCCTTTGGCGCGGCGATGGCATGGGGCGCGCTGCACTCGGGCGGGTGTAGCTCAATGGTAGAGCAGAAGCCTTCCAAGCTTACGACGAGGGTTCGATTCCCTTCACCCGCTCCAATTTGCCAGTCCGGGGGACTGGGAAATTGGAGCGCACGGAGCGCAGCGAAGTGGCGACCTCACAGTCCGGGCGACTGGGAAATTGGAGCGCACGGAGCGCAGCGAAGTGGCGAGCCCGCTACGGCTGCATCTCGTTGACACGCACCGGCTGGCCCGCCATGTGGCGCGACCTGCCGCACCTGGAGAGGTGGCCGAGTGGTTAAAGGCAGCAGACTGTAAATCTGCCCGCGCAAGCGTACGCTGGTTCGAATCCAGCCCTCTCCACCACAATTTCGCGCACGGCTGTCATCATCGCGGCGGCGGGCCGACGTCGAGCTTCATCAGCAGGCGATTGCGGCCGGTTTCCGGTTCCCATGTACTCCAGTTGGCAAGGCGGATTGCATATTCGGGACGGCGGCTGAGCGCTGGAGCCGGATCGGGCAGTCCAAGCAGCAACTCGTACAAACCCGCCGGCAGTGCCGCAGGCAGCCTGACGCCGATCGGCAGCCGGTGTTCGCGCCCGCTGGCCCAGCTTCGCGGATCTAGGCCAAGCGGCAGGACGGTGGTTGACCCGCTCCGCCGGTCGCGAAGCACAAGCTCGACGCCCCGGGCGTTGAACGGAGCTGCAAAACCGTCATTGGCGATGACGATGTCTCCCTCGATGCTCGACCCCGCAGCAGCGGACCGCGGGAAGGATGCACGGACGAGGCGAAGGCGATAGCCGAGGCGGCGGGCGATTTCGCCGTAACAGCCCTCGTCCCGCCACAGCTTGAGCGCTTGCGGATGGTAGCGGGCGTTGAGCTGGCTCCAGTGCAGTCGGGCAAGCTCCGGCAGAGCGGTCCGGCAATGGATGAACGGTTGCGCCTCGGACCCGGCGTTGCAGGTCTCGCCGCCCTGGGGAGAGTGTTCGTTCTCGACCGCGAGGTCGGCCTTTTGCCGAGCGAGGCTCGCGGGGTCGCTTGGTCGGTATGTGCCCCAATCGTCGGCCGCGGCGAGGAAGCAGTCGTTATGGTGCGCAACCCGGCCAAAATCGGTGCCCGCGACGACCTCATCGAAATTGGCGGGGGTCGAGCGACCGAAGATCGCCGTCTTGTCACGCTGGTAGCGGAGGGCGACGAACCGATGGTTCGGAAGCGCCCGTAGCAATCGCGTCAGAATTGCGCGCTTCGCGGTGACATCGTCGAGGCCGCTGGTCGAATGATGCCACTCGCCCCATGCGCCGATGAAGCCGGCCTCCATGAACGCGATGACGTCCGCGTTGCGTCGGAGGATCGGCTCGAGCTGGCCGATGTGGCGCAGAACGATGGCAAGCGCGGAATCCTCGTCGCCGGGCACGAGCGGCAGGCCGGCCGGAAAATTGTACGAGAAGCGGGGCACGACCTTGACGCGCGCTGCCCTGGCAGCGGCAAAGCGCTGATCAATGCTGGTCAACTCGGCTGCCGAAATCGGTCCACCCCGGAACTTGTCGAGCTGGAAATAGGCATGGGTCAGC
>JBDSSR010000084.1:0-6597 GCA_039928675.1 Sphingomicrobium sp.
GCCAGTGTCCCGCGGCTCAGCCCAAGATGGTAGGCGGCGTTCAGCCTCGTGCGTTCGGCAAAAGTGGTGGCCAGCCTGGACTGCTGCGCAGCGAGCTTGATCCGCCCGTCGACCGCCGACAGCGAACCCTTGTAGCTGATATCGCCGGTGAACGCGGCCAGGCCGTTGGCGCCCGCGGTCAGCTTGGCGATCGCCATTCGCCCCCCGCCATCTAGGCTGGTGAACGATTCGTTGAACGTCGTCCCGGTGTCGAAACGCGGCGCGACAACCTCCATTCGACTGCTGGCGCAAACCAGTCGGTCAAGCGCCACCGGACCCTCCACATGGGGGTGACGAGCGGTGACCGAGACAGCGAGGTTAGTCCGCAAATTGACCGCCTCGCACCGCCCGGGGACGAGACGCGGGCTGGCAATCGCGATCTGGCCCTTGAATCCGCCGCTGAGCTGGCCGCTGCCCTGGATTGCCGCTCCAAGCGGCCCGAACTGCGTGGCCAGGGAAATCGTCGAATCGGCGACGTCGACCGCGATATTGGGCAGAGTGAATGGTTTTCTTTTGGTGCTCGGCACCGGCAGCAATTTGTCGACCTCGCCCCAGCTGACCTTGCCATGCACCAGCCGTCCGCGCAGCCGGACTCCGCGCGCGACGATTCGGTAGACCTCGAACCCGCCATTCCATTTCAAACGCATCTGCACCTGGGCGAAGCGAGCGGTGAGGTCGGGGCGCCTTGTATCGCCGATAATGAGGTTGCTGACCTGCTGGGTTCGGAAACCGACGCGGTCGAGGTGGTAGCTGGCTCTTACCCCGCGCCGCTCAAGCTCCGCTTTCAGGAAATGGGTAGCGATCGAGCGCCGCTCGATCCACACGCCGGCAATCGTGACTAGTGCGAGGACCAGAAATCCAGCAGCGACATAACCCAGAATGCGCGCCATCGGGCGCCGGCGCACGACGATCGTGCGCTCAAGCCCGGTGGCGCCTTCCGGCGCTTCGTCGCCCTCGCTCCGCACAACTCCCATTGGTTCCTACTAACTGATCCGCGCCGCGACCGTTCCAGTTGCGGCATGACTGGCTTTTCCGCGGCTTCCAACTGTGTTCTAGTGGCAACGCTCGGCTGACGGCCTCGAAAGGACGGCATTGGACGGGCACGCCCCTATTAAGCAAGCGATCGGCACTGGCGGCCACCGTGGCCGTTTGCGCAAACGGCTGCTTGAAGCCGGCCCCGGCGGTTTCCACGATTATGAGCTGGTCGAATATCTGCTGACTCTGACGATCCCGCGCGTCGACACCAAGCCCATGGCCAAGAAGCTCGTGACCCAGTTCGGAGGCATCGGCCCGTTACTGTCGGCCAGTGCCAACACCCTTCGCCGCGAGGGCTTGAGCGAAGCGAGCATCGCCGGTTTGAAGATCGCCCAGGCGACCGCGTTGCGGCTGCTCGAAACGCGTGTCGAAAGCCGCCCGATCCTGTCGAGTTGGGATGCGCTTGGCGATTATCTCCACGCAGCAATGGCGCACAGCCAGGTCGAGGAGGTGCGGGTCCTGTTCCTCAATGCCAGAAACATGCTGCTTGCCAACGAGGCCTTGTGGCAGGGCTCGGTCGATGAAGCCTCGGTCCATGTCCGCGAAGTCATCGCCCGGGCAATCGCGCTTGGCGCGACCGCGCTGATCATCGTCCACAACCATCCCAGCGGCGATCCGACTCCATCGACCCAGGATATTCGACTGACGCGCGATCTGGTCGAGGCCGGGCGACACATGAAGGTCACCGTCCACGACCATGTCATCGTCGGCGCGCAGGGCCGGACGAGCATGCGGGCGGCCGGGCTGATCTAGAGCGCCGGGCTGATCTAGAGTGGCGGCGGTTCCGTTGCGCGCAGCCGGTCGACCAGCATATCGAACACTGCCGGATGGATCGGGTGGACGAACTCCAGGCCGGCGTTTGAGCCCTCGAGCCGGCGGACGATCGCTTCGATCGCTTCCAGGGCGGGAAACTTCACCCACACCCGCTCCTTCATTCCCGGCCGATCGACGAACTCGCATTTGCAGCCCAGCCGGGTGAGGTCGGCGGTGCGGACCTGGTAATGCCTGCGCGAGGCTCGGCGCAGCGAGATTTCGGCCGTAACGTCCAGGCGCTCGGCGGCGCGCCCATACTGATCGGGGGTGCGCGGGTCGGTGTCGAACAACAACCCGGCCTGGCGATTATCGTACCACCGCACCGTGGCCTTCGCGACGCCGCGGCCAAGGACCGACAGATTGATCCGCTCCCCGGGCGTCAGGGCCACGTCGGTGTCGATCGCGCAGCCGTCATAGGACAGGTTGGTCACGCGAAGATCGAGAATCGAATTGTCCGAGCGGACCGCATAGGCGCGCATCTCCACCCCGCGCCTAATCGGGCCAAGGTCGATATGCGGCATTGCGGCGCTTCGGCGCGATTGTCCGGTCCTGCGGCGTTCCTGCGTAAACATGACCTTACCCGATTCTCTCCACCGCTTCGTCGCAAATACGGAGACGATCCAGTCCCCGCCATAGCGCCCAGGCAATGACATCAGGTTAATTGTCGGGATCATATGGGCCGCCACACGACAGCGAGGCGGGTCGGTCCGGTGTCTCTAAGGCCGCATTTGAACCGCCGCACCGGCTCTGCTAGCCGCTCTGCGCATGGTTCCCCGCTATTCCCGCCCCGCAATGTCCGCCATCTGGTCCGCCCCCAACCGCTATCGCATCTGGTGGCAAATCGAGGTTTTCGCGGCCGAGGCGATGGGCCGGATCGGAATGATCCCGGCGGCGGACGCGGCGACTATCCGCGCCGCCTATGACCGTGATGCGCTGGGCGAGATCGACATTGAAGCGATCGACGCGATCGAAGCGGTGACAAAGCATGACGTGATCGCCTTCCTCACCTGGGCCGGGGAAAAGCTTGGCCCCGAGCGGCGCTGGCTCCACCAGGGCATGACCAGCTCGGACGTGCTCGACACCGCGCTTGCGGTCCAGTTGAAGCAGGCAGCCGAGCTGCTGATTGTCGACATTGACGCCCTGCTGGCGGTGCTCAAGCGCCGAGCGATCGAGCACAAGCTGACCCCGACGATCGGCCGAAGCCACGGAATCCACGCCGAACCGACGACCTTTGGGCTCAAGCTTGCCCAGGCCCATGCCGAGTTCGAACGCGACCGCGCCCGGCTCGCGGCGGCGCGCGACGATATCGCAACCTGCGCGATTTCGGGCGCCGTCGGGACCTTCGCCCAGGTGCCGCCACAGGTTGAGGAGTTTGTCGCAAATGCGCTCGGGCTCGCCCCCGAGCCGGTTTCAACCCAGGTCATTCCGCGCGACCGGCACGCGATGTTCTTCGCCACTCTGGGCGTGATCGCATCGTCGATCGAGCGTCTGGCGACCGAGATTCGCCACTTGCAGCGAACCGAAGTGCTTGAAGTCGAAGAATATTTCGCGCCGGGCCAAAAGGGCAGTTCGGCCATGCCGCACAAGCGCAACCCGGTCCTGACCGAGAATTTGACCGGGCTTGCCCGAATGGTCCGAAGCGCGGTCACTCCGGCGCTCGAGAATGTCGCTTTGTGGCACGAGCGCGACATTTCGCACTCCTCGGTCGAACGGTTCATCGGGCCCGACGCGACGATCACGCTCGACTTCGCCCTCGCCCGGCTAACCGGCGTGATCGACAAGCTGATCGTCTATCCCGGGCGAATGCAGAAGAACCTCGACCGGATGGGCGGGCTCGTCCACTCGCAACGGGTGCTATTGGCGCTGACCCAGGCCGGGCTGAGCCGCGAAGACTCCTATTCGCTGGTCCAGCGCAATGCGATGAAGGTGTGGGAAGCCGACGGGGAGCTCTCGCTGCTCGACCTGCTGAAAGGGGACGAAAAGGTTGCGGCGCTGCTGTCGAACCCACAGCTCGAGGCCCTGTTCGATCTCGATTATCATCTGAAGCACGTGGATACGATCTTTGCGCGGGTTTTCCCCAACGCCTAAGGACGGTGCGCGTGGCGGACAATGTTCAATCCTGCGGATATCTGATCGAGCTGTCGCTCGACTGGATCGTGCTGCGCGCGTCGGAGAACATTGACCATCTGCTGGGCCAGTCGCACGTCACGCTGATCGACGAACCGCTCGCCCGCTTTGTCCACGGCCAGGCTCTGCACGACCTTCGCAACCTCTTTTCGCGGTTGAGCGGAACGACCGGGATCGCACGCGCTTATGCTGTCCGACTGACCGACGACCCCCAGCTGGTCGACATTGCCTTTCAGCTCGCCGGCGGCCGAGTGCTATTCGAAGCCGTGCCCTCCAGTGGGGTTTTCGGCGAATCTTTCGGGACCGTCGGTGGGCTCATCGCCGGGCTTGCAACCAGCAGCGGCCAGTCGTTGCTAGATGGTGCCGCCAGGCGGATGCGGGCACTGACCGGCTTCGACCGGGTGATCCTGACCTTGGGGGACAAGCGCTCAGAAAGCAGCCGCGGGGCGTTCGCCGGCCCGCCGCTCGATCCGGCCATCGTCGCGCGCGACCTGCCCATCATCCTGTCCGATGCGGCCGGCCAGCGGGCCGCGATCTTCCCGCGCGGCGGGGATGATGAGGCAGCTCATTGCGCGCTGCTCCGGGAACCCGACGATCAGGCGCTCGAAGCTCTCGCCGCGTCTGGCGTGCGCTCGCTCCTCCGGGTGCCGCTGCGAAGTGGCGGGGTGGACGGGGAGTTTCGCTGCGACGGCCGGACGAAATGCCCGCCAAGCTTCGAAATTCATGCTGCCGCCGAACTGTTCGCCCAGATGTTCGCGCTTCGCCTGGAAATCGACGGCCTCGACGCTTGCTAGCAAGGCTGGCTAGCTAGGGCCCGCTAGTCAGTCGGCGAAATAATCGCGGACCCGGGCAAAGAAGCTCTTGGTCGCCGGGCATTCGTCCCCCGTCTCGCTTTCCCGGAACTGCTCGATCAGGCGCTTTTGCTGCTTGGACATACGCGTCGGAGTTTCAACCAGGATGCGCGCGACCATATCGCCCCGCCCGCGCCCGTTGAGAACGCTCATCCCCGACCCGCGGTGGCGCAATTGCTCGCCGGACTGGATTCCGCCTGGAATCTTTATCTCGACCTTGGCCCCGTCGATTCCCGGAAGCGCGATCGTCCCGCCAAGCGCGGCAGTGGTGAAGCTGATCGGGCAGTCGGCGATGAGGGTGGTGCCTTCGCGAGCGTAGATCGAGTGGCGTTTCATGTGAACGAACAGATACAGGTCACCGGCGGCGGTCGATCGAACCCCCGCCTCGCCTTCCCCGGCAACGCGAATGCGCGTGCCTTCATCAACTCCGGCGGGGACTTTGACCGACAATCGCCGCTGGGCCACGGCGCGTCCTTCGCCCTGGCAGTTGGCGCACGGATCGCTGATCACTTCGCCCGATCCGCGGCAGGTTGGACAGCCGCGCTCGACCACAAAAAAGCCTTGCTGCGCCCGGACCTTGCCCATCCCCCCGCAGGTTGCGCAGCTCGACGTGCAATTGCTGGGGTTGTTGCAGCCGCGCCCGTCGCACATTTCGCAGCGCGCAAGGGCATCGATGGTGATCGCCTGTTCGACGCCGCTGAATGCCTGTTCGAGCGTCAGTTCGATGTCGTAGCGAAGGTCGGCGCCACGAGCCGCATTCTGGCGAGCGCCGCGCGGATCCATGAATTCGCCGAAAATGGTCGAAAAAATGTCGGAAAAGCCGTTGACCCCGGCGTCGCCGAACGGGTCGCCGCCACCGCCATTCTGGAACGCGGCCTTGCCGAAGCGATCGTAGGCCGCCCGCTTCTGCGCGTCCTTGAGGACGTCATAGGCTTCGTTGATTGCCTTGAACTTGGCTTCTGCATTCTTGCAGCCGCCCTGCCGATCGGGGTGGCAATCCATCGCTAGCCGGCGATAGGCAGCCTTGATCGCAGCGTCCTCGGCGCCCTTTTGAACACCGAGAAGTTCGTAATAGTCCTGATCGGCCATTAGCGAGTGCCGCCCTTATGCGCGCGAGGTTCGGCGCGGCCCCCGTTCGAGGTGCCGCGCCAGCCCATCAGCCCTTGTTCTCGCCTTCGTCGACTTCCGAAAACTCGGCATCGACGACTTCTTCCGCCGGTTCTTCGCTTGCCGCCTCGCCAGCGGGAGCCTCGGGGTCGGCATCGCCCTGGCCTTCGGCCTGCTGCTGCCGCTGGTACATCGCCTGGCCAAGCTTCATCGCCGCCTGGGTCAAGGCATTGGTTTTCTCGGTCATCTGGTCGGCGTCACCGCTTTCGACGGCGGTCTTGGCCTCGGCCAAAGCTGTTTCGATTTCGGTCTTGATGTCGGCCGAAACCTTGTCGCCATGCTCGGCAATCTGCCGCTCGGTCGAATGGATCAGGCTTTCGGCATTGTTCTTGGCCTCGGCTGCCGCACGCCGCTTCTTGTCGTCGTCGGCGAACTGCTCGGCTTCGCGCACCATCTTGTCGATATCAGCATCCCCCAACCCACCGGAGGCCTGGATGCGGATCTGCTGTTCCTTGCCGGTGCCCTTGTCCTTGGCGCTGACGTTGACAATGCCGTTGGCGTCGATGTCGAAGGTGACTTCGATCTGGGGGACGCCGCGCGGCGCGGGGGGAATGCCAACCAGGTC
>JBDSSR010000085.1:0-6926 GCA_039928675.1 Sphingomicrobium sp.
AGCCGCACGGCTGCAATGTTCAATCGGCTCGGGGACGAGGGCGCATTGGGCGCGTTCGTCATGCTCGGCGATCCTGATCTTGAGGCGAGCGCCGCGCTGCTCGACACCCTGGTCCGGGGCGGAGCGGACATGATCGAGGTCGGAATTCCGTTTTCGGACCCGGTCGCCGATGGCCCGGTGATCCAGGCCGCTGCTCAGCGTGCACTTCAAGCCGGAGTCCGGGTCGGCGATTGCCTGGATCTCATCGCGGGGGTTCGATCGCGGCATTGCGACATCCCGATCGGCATTCTGACCTATGCCAATCTGGTGGTTGCACGGGAAAGTTTCATGGCCGATGCGGCAGCCGCCGGGGCCGACAGCCTGCTGATCGCCGACGTCCCGTTGATCGAGGCCGCCCCATTTGCCCGGCGGATGGCGCAAGCGGGCATCGAGCCGGTGCTGATCGCGGCTTCAAACACCCCCGAATCCACGCTGGAACAGGTCGCGAAACTTTCGCGCGCCTACACCTATTGCGTCAGCCGGGCGGGGATTACCGGCACGCATGCCGGCGGCGAGTTCAACGCCTCGCTCATCGACCGCCTTGCCGCGGCCGGTGCGCCGCCGTCCGTATTCGGCTTCGGTATCGCAACTCCAGACCATGTCCGAGCGGCCCTCGCGACCGGCGCTCGAGGCGTCATTTCGGGCTCCGCGATCGTCGATTGCGCGGCACGCGGCGGCGATGTCGAAGGGCTTGTGCGTTCGCTTAAAGACGCAACTCGGGAACGAGTCGGCTCTGAAATGAATTGAGTCGCGTCCGCTGGAGAAGGAGACGCACCAATGGCTGCACGACCGGTCTGGCGAGGGCAGATTCGCCTCGCCCTCGTTTCCATCCCGGTTGAGCTGTTTCCGGCAACCAGGAGCGGCGCCGCGATTCAGTTCCACCAGGTCCACGAACCGACCGGCAAGCGCATCAAATATGAAAAGGTCGTTCCCGGCATCGGCCCGGTCGACCGCGACGAAATCGTCAAGGGCTATGAAGTGTCGAAGGGCCATTACGTCCTGCTCGACCCGGAAGAAATCGAGAGCGTGAAGCTCGAAAGCCGCAAGACCCTGGAACTGGTCCAGTTCGTCGACCTCAACGACATCGACCCGATGTATTTCGACAAGCCCTATTTCGTCGTTCCCGCCGACGATCTTGCCGAGGAAGCCTTTGTCGTCCTTCGCAATGCGCTCCGCACAGCGAAAAAGGTCGGTGTCGGACAGCTTGCAATGCGCGGCCAGGAATATGTTGTTGCGTTAAAGCCGTGCGGTCGCGGAATGCTGCTCGAAACGCTTCGCTATGCCGATGAAGTCAACAAGTCGCAGACCTATTTCCGCGACATCGAGGACCAGGAGCCCGATACCGACCTTCTCGAAATGGCGGCGATGTTGATCGAGCGCAAAAGCGGCGAGTTCGACCCCACCGAATTTCACAATCGCTACGTCGATGCGCTGCATCGCCTGATCGAGGAAAAGCAGAAGAAAAAGGGCGCGAAAATCATCGAGGACCCGGACGCCGGCTCGGGTCCGCCCAAGGGATCGAACGTCATCGACCTCATGGCCGCGCTGAAGAAGAGCCTTGGCGATGACAAGAAGCCGCCAGCCAAGAAGGCCCCCGCAAAGAAGGCGGCCGCGAAGAAAGCGCCGGCCAGGGCGGCCGCCCGCAAAAGAGCCTGACCGTGCCGAAGCGAGTCCCGCTCGACATCGAAACCTACAACGCCAAGCGCGACTTTGCCAAAACGAATGAGCCGCGCGGCCGCAAGCTTGCCGGCAAGGGCGACCGCTTCGTCGTCCAGAAGCATGACGCGTCGCGGCTTCACTGGGATTTCCGGCTTGAACTCGACGGCGTGCTGAAAAGCTGGGCGGTGCCAAGGGGTCCGAGCCTCGATCCCAAGAAGAACAGGCTGGCGGTTCGGACCGAGGATCACCCGCTCGACTATGGCGAGTTCGAAGGCACCATCCCGGCTGGCGAATATGGCGGCGGAACCGTCATGTTGTGGGACCATGGGCGGTGGATTCCGACGCCCGGCAAGGACCCCGTCAAGACGATCGAGGAGGGCCATCTTCACTTCACCCTCGAAGGTCAACGGATGCGCGGCGACTGGGTGATGTTCAAGATGAAGGGCAAGCCTGGCGAAAAGGCCGAGCCGTGGATGCTGAAGAAGGTCACCGACGATTTCGCGGTTCCCGACCATGGCGACGCTCTGGTCGATGATTGCATGACCAGCGTGACAACCGGCCGGACAATGGCCGAGATCGCGTCGGGCGACGTCGATTGGAAATCCAGCCGAAAGGGCTCCAAAGGCGGCCGGGGAAAGCGCTCTCCGGGCAAGGCGCCGCCGCGGTTCGAGGACCCGCAGCTCGCGACCCTGGTCGACGAGGTGCCGGGCGGAAACGCATGGCTGCACGAATATAAATATGACGGCTACCGGCTGTTGATCGCGACCGGGGACGGGGGCGCGACCGCCTGGACCCGCAACGGCAAGGACTGGAGCGACAGGTTCAAGGTGCTGGTCAAGGCCGCTGCCGGGCTTCCGGCCGGCTGCCTGATCGACGGCGAAGCTGTAGCACTCGACGACAACAAGCGGCCAAGCTTCCAGCTACTCCAGTCGACGCTCAAGGACGGCCAAAGAGCGAACCTTGCTTATTACGCCTTCGACCTGCTGGTTGATCGCGGCGAGGACATTCGCAAGCTGTCCAACCTTGAACGAAAGCAGCGGCTCGCGGCGCTACTCGAGACCGGCGCTCCGCCAATTCTGTATGGCGACCATGTGATCGGCAAAGGCGAGCGACTGTTCGAACAGGTGTGCAAGGAACAGGGCGAGGGCATTATCTCGAAAAAGGCCGACGCCCCCTATCGCGGCACCCGGACTCGCAACTGGCTCAAGATCAAGTGCATCAAGCGCCAGGAATTCGTCATCGTCGGCTGGTTGCAAAGCGACAAGCGGCGGGGGTTCCGTTCGCTGCTCCTCGCCGCCCGCGAAAAGGGCAAGCTGACTTACGTCGGCAAGGTTGGAACCGGCTTTGACGGCAAGACCATCATCGCATTGTCCGAGCGAATGAAGCCGCTCGAAACGCAAACCGCGCCTGTCGAAGTGCCGCGTGCCGACCGTCGCGGCGTACAGTTCGTCAGGCCCGAGCTGGTCGCCGAGATCGCCTTCACCGAATTCACCGGCGACGGCATCCTTCGCCACCCAAGCTTCCTTGGCCTGCGCGAAGACAAGCCGGCGGCGCAGGTCGTGGTTGAAGAAGCCAAGCCGCTAACGACATCGGAAAGAGGACCGAAGCGTGCGACCGCCGAGAGTCTCGAAGTCCGGATCACCAGCCCGGACCGGGTGATCTACCCCGACGAGGGCATCACCAAAGGCCAGCTGGCCGATTATTATGCGGCGATTGAAGCGCTGATGATGGTCGATACCGCCAACCGTCCGATGACGCTGATCCGCTGTCCGCAGGGCCGGTCGAAGAAATGCTTTTTCCAGAAACACGACAGCGGATCGTTCGGCGAACATGTCAAACATGTGCCGGTCAAAGAGAAGAAGGGCGGGACCCAGGACTATCTCTATTTCGACGATGTCCGCGGGCTTTTGAATTGCGTGCAGATGGGGACGATCGAATTCCACGGCTGGGGAAGCCGCGCCGACAAGCTCGAATATCCCGACCGGCTGGTGTTCGATCTCGACCCCGATGTCGGGCTCGATTTCGCCAGGGTCAGGCAAGCCGCGCTGCGGCTGCGCGCGCTGCTCGCCGACCTCGGGCTGGAAACCTATCCGTTACTATCCGGCGGCAAAGGCATCCACGTTGTCGCGCCGCTCGACCAGTCGGCCGACTGGCCCGCGGTATCGTCGTTCGCCGAGCGATTCAGCCGGGCGATCGCCGAGGCTGAGCCCGAGATGTTCACCGCCAACATCCGCAAGGTTCAGCGCACCGGGCGCATCTTCCTCGACTGGCTTCGCAACCAGCGCGGATCGACCGCGGTCATGCCTTTTTCGGCGCGCGCCCGCGAAGGCGCTCCGGTGGCGGCTCCGATCGCGTGGGAAGAAATCGACAAATATCAGGGCGGCAACCACTTCACGATCAAGGATGCCGACGAATTGCTCGACCGCTCAAGTTTGAAGATGCTTGCGGGCTGGGGGCGGGCGTCGCAATCCTTGCCGGATGCCTAAGCTCCGCACCGCTTTCCTCCCGCTGCTCTTCCTCCTCACCGCCGCAGCGTCTCCTGCGGACATCGCGCGCTGGCGAGCAGAAGCTGCCCGGGTGACGATCACTCGCGACGACTGGGGCATCGCCCACGTTCACGGCCACAGCGACGCCGACGCCGTGTTCGGGATGATCTACGCCCAGGCCGAAGATGATTTCCCGCGGATCGAAGCCAATTACCTGACCAGCCTTGGCCGCACCGCCGAAGCCGATGGCGAAAAGGCGATCTGGCAGGATTTGCGCGCCCGTCTCTATGTCAGCGACCGCGAGCTTCGCGCCGATTATGCGCGCAGCCCGGCGCCGATGCGGCGGCTGATGGATGGTTGGGCCGACGGGCTCAATTATTTCCTTGCAACCCATCCCAACGTGAAGCCGCGCGTGCTGACCCGGTTCGAACCGTGGATGGCGCTGAGCTTCACCGAAGGAAGCATCGGCGGCGATGTCGAACGGATCGATCTTGCGGGGCTCGAACAATTCTACTCGGGCAGGCAGACCGTCGCGTACCTGCCTACCGACAACGAACCCCGCGGCTCCAACGGCATTGCGATCGCGCCCAGGCTGACCGGCGAGGGCGGCGCGCTGCTGCTGATCAACCCCCACACCAGCTTCTACTTCCGGTCCGAGCAGCAAGTGACGAGCGACGAAGGCCTCGACGTCTATGGCGCCGCGACCTGGGGGCAGTTCTTCATCTACCAGGGCTTCAACGCCCATGCCGGCTGGATGCACACCTCGAGCGGGGTCGATAACGTCGACGAGTTCGCCGAAAAGATCGAACCGCGCGGTCGTGGCTATTGCTACCGTTACGGCAAGGTTTGCCGACCGCTTGAGGCGCGCTACGTTACCGTGCGCTACCGCATGGCCGACGGCCGGCTCGGCGCGCGCGCGTTCAAAACCTGGCGCACCAGCCACGGCCCGATCGTTGCCAGACGCAATGGCCGGTGGATTGCCTTTGCGATGATGGACCGGCCGGTCGAGGCCCTGCAACAAAGCTTCGGGCGCACGAAGACCTCCGATCTTGCGTCATTCATGCGAGTCGCCGATTTCAAGGCGAACAGCTCGAACAACACCGTGTTCGCCGATGACAAGGGCGAGATTGCCGTCCTTGCGCCGCAGTTCATGCCGCGCCGAAACAATCGCTTCAATTACACCCATGCCGTCGATGGCAGCGATCCGCGCACCGATTGGCACGGGCTCCACGCGGTTGCCCAGCTGCCCAATACGATCAACCCGGCGACCGGCTGGGCGTTCAACAGCAACGACTGGCTCTATTCGGCGGCGGGCGCTGCGTCGCCAAGGCCTTCGGGCTTCCCCGCCTATCTCGACAGCGCTGGCGAAAGCTATCGCACGATCCACGCCCAGCGCCTGTTGTCACAGCCCGGCCCGTGGAGCCTCGATCGGCTGCAGGCGGCTGCGTTCGACAGCGCCCAGCCGTCGTGGGAAATCCTCGTGCCGATGTTGTCCTCGGCGTGGGCGGCGCTTCCCCCAACCGATCCGCGCAAGGCCCGCATGGCCAAGCCTGTCGCGGCGCTCAATGCCTGGGACAAGCGCTGGTCGGTAACGTCGATCCCCAACACGCTCGCCAATTTCTGGGGCGACGAGATCGCCAAAGCGACCTTCGCCAGAAGCTGGAACGATCACGCCAACCAGTTCCGCCATTTCGAGGCGCTGAGCGCGAACGAGAAGCTCGACGCCTTCGGCCGCGCGCTCGACCGGCTGCAGCGCGACTTCGGCGGTTGGCGAGTGCCGTGGGGCGACGTCAACCGCTTCCAGCGCATCTCGCCCGCGATCGATTCGCCGTTCGATGACAATGCGCCGAGCATGCCGGTCGGCTTTACCTCGAACCGCTGGGGGAGCCTCGCTTCGTTTGGCGCAACCCAGAAGCCGGGCACCAAGCGCTGGTACGGGACCAACGGCAACAGCTTCGTCGCGGTGGTCGAATTCCGCCCAGGCGGAGTGCGCGCTCGGGCGGTGACCGCGGGTGGCGAAAGCGGCAACCCGGCTTCGCCGCACTTCAATGACGAAGCGCAGCGCTACGTCAGCGGGAACCTGCGCGATGTGTATTTCACCCGCGCGCAACTCAACGGCCATACGGAGCGCGTCTATCATCCCTGATGGGTGGGGGTTTCCATGAACTCGGTCAGCACTCCGCCCATGTCTTTGGGGTGGACGAAGAACACCAATGTGCCGTGCGCGCCGATGCGCGGCTCGCCCAGAACGCGCGCGCCCTTGGCCTCGAGCTCGGCCTTTGCGGCGTGGATGTCGGGCACTTCGAAACAGACATGATGCTGCCCGCCAAGCGGGTTCTTTTCGAGGAACTTTGCAATCGGGGAGTTGTCACCCAGCGGCTCGATCAGCTCGATCTGGCTATTGGGCGTGTCGACGAAGCACACCCGAACGCCTTGTGCCGGAAGATCAAACGGCGCGCCGTTCGGCTCGGCCCCGAACATGTGTCTGTAAAGTTCGAGGCTCTTGTCGATCGATGTGGTTGCAACCCCGACATGGTTGAGGCGTCCAAGTTTCATCCTGATCTCCGTTATGCTGATGTCCGTCACCCCAGCGAAAGCTGCGGTCTAGTTGCAGCACGGATTCCAGCTTTCGCTGGAATGACGCAAGAGGGTCAGGTCTGAACCGTCACTTTCGTCGTCACGCTGTTGGCGATGAAGCACGCGTCGTGCGCCTTGTGGTGGAGGTCGGCGATGGCGTCGTCT
>JBDSSR010000086.1:0-3603 GCA_039928675.1 Sphingomicrobium sp.
GTACTTCGAACGGCTGCTCGCAACCGGCTGGGACCCCAATCGGACCTATGGCGAAGATCGCAACAACGCGCTCCAAATGGCGCTGGAAATCTGTGAATGGAACCCGGACCACGATCCCCACGATTTATTGTATCTGGCACGGATGCTGATTGACGGAGGAACCAAGCTCGATCGCCGCAACGCCTGGGGAGACACGCCCTACAGCATTGCCAAGGCGGTGAGATATTGCGGGCCGACCGACCCCGTGACGAAACTTATTCTGTCTCGCTGCCTTAAGGCGGTGGGACCGTCCGGGACCGGGTGCGACGCCGACTACCATCGCGACCAGGCCGGCAAAATCATCCGTCAGGATGTGCCGGCAATTCCGTGATTGCGGCCCGGGCAACGCGACCCGGAGACGATGAGCGCTGACAGCTCGGACCCTTGCAGCGATTCGACAGGGGCCTGAAGATGTTGTTAAATTCGTTGCTTAGAAGCCGAACGGTAGACGAATGTCGCCCCGCGATAGGGAAATCATGAATCTTGCACATATTCACTCCCCGCAGCGCAATGCCGGGTTTGGGACCCCCAGCGCGTGAAGCTGCTTGGTCTGGAACTTCCGCCGCTGCTGGTTGACGCACTGCGCCAGTGCCGGCGGCACTTCATGGCCGCCGCCGCCTTCAGCCTGCTGATCAATATCCTGTTCTTGGCGCCGACCTTGTACATGCTGCAGGTGTATGACCGGGTCGTGCCGACAGCGGGCAAGACCACCCTGCTGTTCGTCACGCTGGCACTGGCGTTGGCCCTTGCAGCGCTGTCCGCGCTCGACATGATTCGCAACCGTCTGCTGGTCCGGGCGAGCGAGCGTCTCGACCGATTGCTGGCCCCGCGCATCCTCAAGCAGATGATGGCTACTGACAGCGCGGCGGCTGGACAGGCGATGCGCGATTTCGATTCCGTCCGCTCGACCATGTCGACGCCCGTCATCGCGGCGATGTTCGACGCGCCGTGGACGCCGGTTTTCCTGGCCGTAGCCTTCATGCTCCACTTCTGGATCGGCGTCATGGCAGTCGTAGCGGCCGCCATTCTCGTGCTCCTCGCTTGGACCAACCAGCGGGCAACCCGGTCGCGGATGGAAATCGCGTCGACGGCGATGGCCACTGCGCACAATTCGCAGCAGGCGGCGGCGGTTCATGGCACGACCATCAAGGGCCTGGGCATGACCGCTGCAGTCGTCACCCGCCAGCTCAATCACCGCCGGATCGCAATCGCCAACCAGCTCGACGCTCAATTCTCGGGCGCACGCCTGACCGCCACGAGCAAATTCTTTCGCTTGTTCATCCAGTCGGCGGCGCTTGGCCTCGGTGCCCTACTGGCCATCGCCGGCGAAATTTCTGCGGGCGCAATCATTGCCGCCTCCGTACTGCTGAGCCGGGCTCTCCAGCCGATCGAGAGCATCATCGGAGCATGGTCAGCGCTTGCAGCCACCCGCGCCTCATTGCGCCGGCTGTCGTCGGCTCTCGAGCTGACGGGCGAAAACCGCATCTACACCATGCTCCCAGCGCCCAAGGGGCTGCTTGCGGTCGAGGAGGTCGGCCTTCGCGGCCGTGACGGGCGGCCCGTGCTGATTGGAGTCAGCTTCACCGCCGAACCAGGGAAGATCCTGGGTATTATCGGCCCGAGCGGGTCGGGGAAGACGACGCTGGGCAAGATCCTGATTGGCGCACTGGAGCCAACTGTCGGAGCGGTGCGCATGGACGGGGCGCGCCTTAGCGACTGGGACCAGGACCAGCTTGGCGCCTACCTTGGCTACATGCCGCAGGAGCCGTCCTTGTTCGAAGGGACGATCAAGGAAAATATCTCTCGCTTTGCCACTGCCTCGACCACGGACGAAGCGCGGAAGATCGACGAAGCGGTTGTCTCGGCGGCCCGCGAAGCCGGTGTTCACGAACTGATCCTCCAGCTGCCGCAGGGATATGACACGGCCCTGGGCCTGATGGGTTCGGGCCTGTCATCGGGGCAGTCGCAGC
The DNA here is from genome assembly GCA_039928675.1 of Sphingomicrobium sp. Classification (GTDB taxonomy): domain Bacteria; phylum Pseudomonadota; class Alphaproteobacteria; order Sphingomonadales; family Sphingomonadaceae; genus Sphingomicrobium. Next base: position 2,010 of record JBDSSR010000086.1, read on the forward strand.
GGGTAGCGCTGGCGCGTGCTCTCTATGGCGAACCGACGCTGCTGCTCCTCGACGAGCCCAACGCCTTTCTTGACCAGGCCGGCGAAGCGTCATTGATCATGGCTCTGGTTAACGCCCGCAAGCGCGGCGCGTGCGTGGTCGTCATTGCCCATCGCCGAGGGGTGCTCGAAGTCGCGGACCGGCTGCTCGTCCTCGACGAAGGGAGGCCCAAGCTGATCGGTCCATCGGCGGAGGTCGTCACCCGGTTGACTGCCACCAAAACGGCGCAGACCGCGGCATGAGCAACGCAATAGTCCTGGCTGTCCCGGACGAGGTCGAAGCCGGCAATCCCGACCGCGAAATCCGCCTCGGCATCATCATCTCCGTGATATTCTTCGTGCTGTTCCTGGGTTGGGCGGCTCTGGTTCCGCTTGATTCCGGCGTTCATGCCCAGGGCGCCATCGCCGTGGCCGGGAACCGGCAAAGCGTTCAGCACCCGGATGGCGGCGTCGTCACGGCTATCCATGTCCGCGAAGGCCAGCACGTCCATGCCGGTAACGTTCTGGTCGAGCTTTCGGCGCCCGAACTGCGGGCGGCTGAACGAGCGTTGACCAGCGATTACCTGACGCTGCTGGCACAGCGCGCGCGGCTTATGGCGGAAAGAACCGGCCACCGCGATTTTGCGGCTCCGGCCGAGTTCGCTTCGCTTCCAGCCGAGGATCGCGACCTGGCGCAGCAGGCACTGGCCCTCCAGCGGTCGGAAATGCGTGCGCGCCTCGGTTCGGATTCGGCGCAGCGCGGCGTGCTTGGGCAGCGCGCCGGGCAGCTCGTCCAGCAGCAGGGCGGCTATGTGAAACAGCGTGAGGCACTGAAGCGGCAGCAGGACCTGATCCAGCAGGAGTTGGACGGGCTGATGTCGGTGGCCGCCAAGGGCTTCGCCTCCATGAATCGCGTGCGGCAGTTGCAGCGCGCCCAAGCCGAGTTGCAGGGGCAGGAAGCGGCCATGACGGCCGAATATGCCCGCGCCGGCGAAGGGATCGGCGAAACGCGGATGCAATCACTATCCGTAACCCGCTCGCGGCTCGAGACTATCGAAAGCGATCTCAAGGAAACCCAGGCCAAGATTAGCGAGACTTTGCCCAAGCTGGTCGCCACGCGCGAGCAGCTCCAGCGTTCTTTTGTCCGCGCGCCAGCGACGGGTCAGATCGTCGGCCTCACCGTGTTTACGGTCGGTGGAGTCGTCCGGTCGGGCGAAACACTGATGGATATCGTCCCTGATGGGCGCGAACTGGTCATCAAGGCGCAGGTCAATCCGGCCGACGCCGACGACGTCTACATCGGCCAGCCGGCGCAAGTGCGATTTGTTAGCGTCCACAACCGCACCCTCCCTCTATTCTCCGGCAAGGTGAAGACGATGTCCGCGGATAGCTTCACGGACGAAAAGAGCGGCCGTGCATTTTTCCTGTCAGAAATCATCGTTCCCGAAAGCGAATTTGCTCGGGTGCGCTCGGTACTTGGGCAGGGCGAGCTCCGCCCCGGCCTTCCGGTCGAAATCGTGATGACGGTGCGCAAGCGCACCGCGCTTCAATATATGCTGGAGCCGTTGACTGGAGCG
>JBDSSR010000087.1:0-13206 GCA_039928675.1 Sphingomicrobium sp.
AATTCCGGAAGCAAATGGTGAAACTGATAGACGAAGCCGAGCAGATCGCGCCGAAGCCGGGTACGCCCGTCATCGTTCAGCTCCGCCGCTTCCTCGCCTGCAAGGCGGATCGAGCCTTCGAACCCACCCTCCAGCAAGCCAACCGCTTGGAGCAGGGTGGACTTGCCCGATCCCGACGGTCCCAGAAGCGCGACGATCTCGCCCGGTGCAATTTCGAGATCAACTCCGCGAAGGACCTCGATGGTGACTTCGCCCTGAACGAAGCTGCGTTTGAGGCCGCTGGTCGCAAGGACCGGATTACTCATAGCGCAGGACCTGCACGGGGTCGGTGCTTGCCGCGCGAAGCGCGGGGTAAAGCGTTGCCAGGAACGACAGGATCAATGCGACGATGATGATCGCCGCAACCTCGACCGGATCGGTTTTCGACGGCAGTTCGGTCAGATAGCGGATCGACGGGTCCCACAGGTTCTGGCCGGTGATGACCTCGATTCCATTGACCACCTGCTGGCGGAAAAACAGGAATACCGCGCCGATGATGATCCCCAGCAATATGCCAAGCGACCCGATGGTCAGGCCAACCGTCATGAACACCTTCATCATCCCCTGGCGGCTTGCGCCCATGGTCCGAAGAATGGCGATGTCGCGCATCTTGGCCCGGACCAGCATGATCAGCGAGGAAGCGATGTTGAACGCAGCGACCAGAGTGATCAGGCACAGCACGACGAACATCGCGACGCGCTCGATCTCGAGGCTCTGGAACAGAGCCGAGTTCATCTGCCGCCAGGTGACGAGTACTCCCCGGCCCTGAATCATCGGACGAAGCGGAGCAATGATCTGATCGACCTTGTCGGGATTGCTGGTCTGGACTTCGATCATCCCGATCTGGTCGCCCATGAGGAGCAGTTGCTGCGCGTCCTGCATCGGCAGGACAACGATCGCCTTGTCATAGTCATAGACGCCGATCTCGAAGATCGCGCCGACGGTATAGGTCACTTCGCGCGGGACTGTCCCAACGACGGTGGACCGGCCTTCGGGGTTCCACAACGTGATCTGGCTGCCGGGGAAGACCCCGAGCGTTTCGGCAAGCCGCGATCCGATCGCAACGCGGTTGCTGCCCGCGGCAATCCCGCCCATGTCGCCGGACACGACGTTGCCCATGATCGTCTTGTTCGAATGAATGTCGTCGACCCGCATTCCGCGCACCAGCGCACCTTCGAAGCGGCCGTTTGCGGTAATCATCAAGGGTTGCTCGATCAGCGGCAACGCCGAAGTCACGCCAGGCTGCTTGCGCGCCGCATTGGCGAGTTTCTGCCAGTCGCCAAGTCGCCCGTCATAGCCCTGGATCACGGCGTGGCCATTAAGGCCGACGATCTTGTCGAACAGCTCGGCGCGAAAACCGTTCATGACGCTCATGACGATGATCATCGCGGCCACTCCAAGCGCGACCGCGACCAGGCTGATCGAAGCGACAAGGAAGATGAAGCCCTCGCCCTTGCCGGGGAGCAGATATCGGCGAGCGAGCATCCGCTCGGCGCGGTTGAGAATCATGCAGTCAGCCTTGAAAGAGCACTTTCGATGCTGAGCTCCTCGCGCTCACCGGTTGAACGACGCTTTAACTCGATAATGCCATTGGCGATCCCGCGCGGGCCGACGATAAGCTGCCAGGGCAGCCCGATGAGGTCCATCGAACCGAGTTTCACTCCACCGCGCTCGTCGCGATCGTCGTACAATGTCTCTATTCCGGCATCCGTGAGCTGCGCGTAAATCTTGTCCGCGGCAGCAACCGTGGCCTCGTCATCGGCGCGCATCGTGACCAGGCCGACCCGCCACGGCGCGACCGCCTCTGGCCAGATGATTCCCGCGTCGTCATGGCTTGCCTCGATGATTGCACCGACCAGCCGCGATACGCCTATTCCGTAACTGCCCATCATCGGCGTGACCGGCGTCCCCTCGCCGCCCGAGACCTTCAAGCCCATTGCCGCCGAATATTTGTCGCCGAAATTGAAGATATGGCCGACCTCGATCCCGCGGCCGGTGCGGCGCTTGTCTTCGGGCACGGCTTCCCATTTCACCGGGTCGTGCGTCTCATCGGTCGCCGCATAGGTTGAATTGACCCGGTCGAAGAGATCCTGAAGCCCGGCTTCATCGCCATAATCGAGGTCGCTTTGGCTCCAGTCGAAGGATTCATAGGCGGCGTCGTAGAACACTTCGCTTTCGCCGGTGGGTGCAAGAACGATGAACTCATGGCTAAGGTCGCCGCCGATCGGGCCCGAAGCGGCTTTCATCGGCACCGCCTGGATACCGAGCCGCTGGAATGTCCGCAGATAGGCCAGCATCTGCGTGTAATAGCTCTGCCGCGCCCCGGCCTCGTCGATGTCGAAGCTGTAGGCGTCCTTCATCAGGAATTCTCGCCCGCGCATCACTCCGAACCGGGGGCGGACCTCGTCGCGGAATTTCCACTGGATGTGGTAGAGCGTGCGCGGCAAATCACGGTAACTCCTGGCTTCGCCGGCGAAGATCGCGGTGATCATTTCCTCGTTGGTCGGCCCGTAGAGAATCTCGCGGTCGTGGCGGTCCTTGATCCGCAGCATTTCCGGGCCGTAGGCATCATAACGCCCGCTGGTTCGCCAAAGATCGGCAGACTGAAGCGTCGGCATCAGCATTTCGATCGCCCCGGCGCGGTCCTGTTCCTCGCGCACGATCTGCTCGATCTTGCTGAGCACTCGCCAGCCGAGCGGAAGCCAGGCGTAAATTCCCGCCGCCGTCTGGCGGACCAGCCCGGCGCGCAACATCAGCTTGTGGCTGACGATCTGGGCGTCCCCCGGGCTTTCCTTGAGGACGGGCAAGAATGCTCGGGACCAGCGCATGACGGCGCGTCCTAGGGGGAGGCCTGCACGCTTGCAACCGCGGGGCCACTGTGGCCGCCCTGTCACAGAGTGCGGCAAAATGTTGCAGATCATCACGCTCGGCGGTGACAGCCGCCAAGGAGCGCCGTACCAAACCGGCATCCGGACACGCAGACCCTCGGGTCGGGTTCGGAGCCACGAAAGGATGTTTGGGGACGTCCTGCGCGGCACCAGCCATAAAGGGGGCTGACGAGCAATCGTCACGCAAGGCGCCCGGATCGCTAGTCGATCCGGGCGTTTGCTGTTGAAGAGCCGGCGGATCGCTAGTCGATCCGGGCGTTTGCTTTTGGCGATCCGGGCGCTTGCTTTTGATGAACCGAGTTGACGGAACCCTCCAGTTGATGAATCAACGGCGCACGCCGACCGGCGTCACCGCCATCGCTTCAATAACAGGAGGAAGCATGCGCATTCGATGGACCGCCCTGATGGTCGCCGCAGCGCTGGCAAGCGCTCCGGCTGCCCTCGCGGCAGCGCAGACTGACACGCACGACACCGAAACCCAGGCCCGCAATCACGGCGGCGCAGATCCCGACCTGCTGTGGAATATCCTTGGTGCATTCGGCCTGATCGGCCTGCTCGGCCTGCAACGACCGCACGATAACGACGGCTATACCGACGATCCCATTTGATCATTAAGCAGCAAAGGAAACCCTGATGCGCATTTCAACGCACGTCATCGCCGCCGCAGCGCTGTTCGCTGCTGCTCCGGCGCTTGCCCAGAACGACACTGCCGCGCCCGCGGACACTATGGTTCAGGCGCCGGTCACGACCGACGTCAACGCCGCCGCACCAGTCGCCACCAACGACATGGCTGCGACCGACATGAATGCCATGCCGGCCGATACCATGGCGACCGACACCATGGCGACCGACCCGGCGCTGGCCCCCGCACCGGAGCCCAAGCATGGATTCCCGTGGGGAATCATCGGGCTCATTGGCCTCATCGGTCTGATCCCGCGCACTAGCAGCAAACGCGGCTAACGCTGTTGTCTTCGGGGGCGGAGCCGCGTGGAGCGCCACCGTCCCCGAGGCGAACGGATGAGACAGTTCGAAAACCAAAAACAGACATTCCATCCGCGCTCGCCGGTCCAGGCGGGACCGAGCTCGGCTCCCTATATTGTCGCCGCGATCATCATCGCCCTGGCAGTGTGGACCGCGCAGCAGATCTGGTTCCAGGATGAGGGGCTGAACGCGCCTCCCCCGCTAGCCGGCCTGTCGGGTGGCGCAATCGGGGAGCTGCAAAGCGCGCGAGGTTCGGGTCGCGGCGATTTGCGAGTCCTGTTCACAAGCGAGGATTATCCCGTGGAGGCTGCTCGCACCAACCAGCAGGGCACCGTCCAGGCTCGGCTCGACGTTGACGAACGCGGACGGGTCACGCGCTGCTCCATCATCAGAAGCGCGGGACCAACCCTCGATGCGGCGACTTGCAACATCCTTGGCAAGCGCGCGCGTTTCAAGGCTGCGCGCAACAGCGGCGGACAGCCCGTCGCCGACATCGTGACAACCCCGCCAATTACCTGGCGGCTGGAAGGTTGAGCAGCGGATGAGCGAAACGGGCAAAGGCCCTGCAACCGGGCTCGTCCACGGCGGACGGCGCAAGGCCTGGCGAGGGCGAATCGTCAACCCGCCGGTTGAACGGGCATCGACGGTCCTGTTCGACAGCGTTGCCGAGATGGAATCGTCGCCCGGCGAGCTCGGCAGCTACCGTTACGGCCGGCTTGGAACCGCGACCCACTGGGCGCTGTCGGAGGCCTTGACCGAACTGGAGCCCGGCGCTGCCGGAACCGCGTTGTTCCCCTCGGGACTGGCGGCCATCACCAGCGCGCTGCTGACCGTCCTGTCCCCCGGCGATGAGCTTCTTGCCCCGGACAACGTCTACGGACCGACCCGCAAATTCTGCAACACCATGCTCAGGCGGTTCGGCGTCGCCACCCGCTATTACGATCCTCGGACATTGCCCGAGCCGGGCCCGACGACCCGGGCGATCCTGCTCGAAAGCCCCGGATCGCTGACCATGGAAGTCCAGGACATTCCGGCGATCACGGCCCTTGCCCGAAAGCTTGGCCTGGTGACGTTGCTGGACAACACCTGGGCCACGCCCTTGCTGTTTCCGGCGATTGCGGCCGGGGTCGACATCTCGATCCTTGCAGCGACCAAATATGTCGGCGGCCATGCCGATCTGATGCTCGGCACCGCGACCGCAACGCCGGAGCATTTCGAAAAACTCCAGGCGGCCGCCTGGGAACTCGGTCATGCGGTTTCTCCCGACGACGCATGGCTGGCCTCGCGCGGGCTTCGCACCATGGCCATCCGGCTCAAACAGCATGAGGAAAATGCCCTCAAGGTCGCCCACTGGCTGAGGGAACAGCCCGAGGTCGGACTGATGCTCCACCCCGCCTTTCCCGACTGCCCGGGGCATGAATTTTGGAAACGCGACTTCAAGGGCTCGTCGGGGCTGTTTTCGTTCGAACTCAAGCAGGGCGACCGGACGCTTCTGATCGACAGCCTGAAGCTGTTCGGAATCGGCTACAGCTGGGGCGGTTTTGAGAGCCTGGCGACCCCGGCTGACGGCTATTGCACGGTATCCGCCCCGCCCGCATCGAACCTCATCCGTCTCCATGTCGGGCTGGAAGATACCGACGACCTCATCGCGGATCTCGCCTCGGCGCTGGCAATCGCGCGATAGCGTAAAGCCGCACGCTCAATCGTGATGGCCGGCGTTGGTAGCGGAGGAGGGACTTGAACCCCCGACACGCGGATTATGATTCCGCTGCTCTAACCAGCTGAGCTACTCCGCCCCAATGCAAGGCAAGCGCCACTCCTTGCAAAGGGGGCGCTGGAGGCGCGGCGTATAAGTGTGCGCCGCCAAGCGGTCAACGCGCGGAACCGGGTTGGCCCGAACGTTGTTAAGCGCCCAGGAAGACGAGGCTTGAATGGACCCCCTGACACCACTCGACACGCTGTGCCGCATCATCCTGAGGGCACGCGAATATGAAGCGCAGACCGCGTCGGACTATGATCCGGGCGAAGATCCGGACAATGTCGACGATGAGCAGGAAGGCGCGCTGTCCGTCCTTGACGACGACATCAACAGTACCATCGAGGAAGAGCTTCAGGCGGCGTTCGAGGATCTTGGCGAGGATCAGCTTGGCGAAGTCATCGCCTTTTGCTGGGTCGGATCGGGCACTTACGATGCAAGCGACTGGGACGAGGCAATGGAGGAAGCGCAAGCCCTGGTGTCCGAAAGCAGCGCGGGCGCGATCGAGGAATTGATGGAGCAGCCGATGCTCGCGTCGGTCCTCGAGTCGGGACTTGCGGCGTTCGACCTCAGCTGCTCGGGCGTTGGCGATCTGAGCTAAAGGCGACTTCAGCTAGGCCCCGCGGAAGGCGTAGACCGCGATCCGCTCCCACGGCCCATTGAGGTATCGATGGAGTCCAAGCCCGGAGATCGCCAGCGGCCGGGGCGCAAAGCTGCGCTGCAATGCCTCTCGCAACAGCCGCGCCTCGCGCGCCGGGACCTTGTTCTGGATCGTCACATGCGGCCGCCACCCGCCCGAATCCTGAGCGCTGAGCAAGCCGTGCAACTGCTCGGCCAATGACGCCCGAATGCGATCTAGATCGGGCGAGACGATGCGATAGGCAACCCCCCCGCCAAGATCCATCAGGCCTTCGATCGACGCTCTTGGCGCCGGTCCGCGCGCGAGTTCGGCGAGACGAACCCGGACCTCGCTTTGGGCCGAAGGCGGGAGCGCGTGAAAGACGGTCAGGTGCGCTGCAACGACATTGCGTTCGGGCGGGAAGTGCGCCTGGCGCAGGCCGTCGAGCAAGGCGAGGTCGGCTGCACCAAGCTCGGCGGTGACGATCAGCGCTCCGGCCATTGATTCAGGTTCAGATTTCGACCTGGCTGCCGAGTTCGACCACCCGGTTGGTTGGAAGCTTGAAGAACTCCATTGCGCTTTCGGCGTTGCGGAGCATCCAGGCAAACAGCTTTTCGCGCCAGATCGCCATTCCCGGCCGCGACGAGGCGAGCAGCGTCTGGCGGGCAAGGAAAAAGCTCGTGTCCATCATCTTGCACTGCGAGCCGATCGACTTGAGCTGGGCCAGCGCGACCGGGACGTCGACCTCCTCCATGAAACCGTAACGCAGCACCACCCGATAGAATCCCGAGCCATATTCCTCGGTCGCAAGCCGCTTTTCGTCGGAGACGTAAGGCACGTCGTCGATTTTGACGGTCAGCAGGATAACTCGCTCGTGGAGCACCTTGTTGTGCTTGAGATTGTGCAGCAGGGCGTGCGGAACCCCTGTTGCCGAGCTGGTCATGAACACCGCAGTCCCCGGAACCCGGGTCGCGCTCGGCGCCGCCGACTTGATGAACACTTCCATGGGCAGGCTTGCCTCGTTCATCCGGCTAATCATCAGCTGGCGACCCTTCGCCCAAGTGGTCAGCAGCGTGAACGCAATTGCGCCGACCAGCAGCGGGAACCAGCCACCCGCCGGAATCTTCAGCAGATTTGCCGACAAATAGGCAAAGTCGACGAGGAAGAAGAGGGCAACCAGGCCACCCACCACGAACCGGTTCCACTTCCACATCTGCCGCAACACAACCGCGATCAGGATGCTGTCGATCAGCATCGCGCCGGTCACAGCGATGCCATAGGCCGCGCCCAGGTTGGTGGACGAGCGGAAGCTGATCACCAGCAGGCAGACCATGACCATCAGGGCCCAGTTCACCACCGGAATGTAGATCTGGCCGGCGGCGCTTTCGCTGGTGTGAGTGATCCGAAGGCGCGGGACAAAACCCAGCTGAATCGCTTGCTGAGTGACCGAGAAAGCCCCCGAAATCACCGCCTGGCTAGCAATGATCGCAGCCGCGGTCGCCAGCAGCACGAGCGGCAGGCGAAGCGAGTCCGGCGCGAGGTAGAAAAAGGGATTTTTGACCTGCGCCAACGCCTGACCGGCATCGGCCGAGAGGATCATCGCGCCCTGGCCCATGTAGTTCAGCATCAGCGCGGGAAGCACGAAATAGAGCCACGAAATGCGGATCGGTTTGCGCCCGAAATGCCCCATGTCGGCGTAGAGCGCCTCGGCGCCGGTCACTGCCAGGACCACCGACCCCAGCGCGACGAAGGCGCGGACGAAGTCGGTGGTGAAGAAATAGACCGCGTTCAGCGGATTGAACATGGCCAGGACGACGCTGGGGTAGTCGATGACGTGGACCACGCCGAGTACCGCGATCGTCGCGAAATAAAGCAGCATGATCGGCCCGAACATCAAACCGACCTTGGCCGTCCCGCGCGACTGGATGGCAAACAACCCGACCAGGATCGCAACCGAAATCGGGACAACGAACGGCTGGAAGCCGCCATTGACGGTTTCGAGGCCCTCGACGGCAGAGACCACCGACATTGCCGGAGTAATCATCGAATCGCCGTAGAACAGTGCGGTTGCGAACACGCCGAGCATGATGATCCCGCTGGTCCACTTCTTCTTGCCGCCAAGTGAGCGATTGATCAGCGCCAGCAGGGCCAGGCTTCCGCCCTCGCCCTTGTTGTCGGCGCGCATGATGATCGAAACATATTTGAGCGTGACGATGATCATCATCGACCAGAATATCAGGCTCAGCACACCGTAGATGTGGAGCCGGTCCGGGACCAGCGTGTGATGACCCGCGAAGGTCTCCCGAAACGCGTAGATCGGGGAGGTGCCGATATCGCCATAGACAATGCCGATCGCGCCAACGACCAGCTTGTACATCGGCCCCTGGTCGTGGCCGTGTCCATGCGCCATATCGTGCGCGGCATCGTGCGGCGCCTCCGCCTGGGCGCCGCCTGTGGCAGTGATGCTCATGTGATCACGCTCGTCCGAACAGGCTTGGAACCCGCATTATTCGTGCCCCTGCGCGGCCTCGAACGGCTGCGGCCCGCCGCCCTAGCATCACCCATTGAGCGCTGCAATCGGTTGGGACAGGGGCGAAATCCCCGTCTATAGGCCGCCCAATCATCATAGTCGTGGAGCGAACGAATAATGCGCGTCGGGGTGCCCAAAGAGATCAAGGTCCATGAATATCGCGTGGGGCTGACCCCGGCGTCGGTGGCGGAGCTGATCGCCCATGGCCATCAAGTGGTGGTTGAAACCCACGCCGGCAATGGCATCGACTGCCCCGACCGCGCCTATGAGAAAGCCGGAGCGACCATTCTTCCCGACGCCGCGGCGGTATTCGAAGCTGCCGATATGATCGTCAAGGTGAAGGAACCGCAGCCGTCCGAGATCGCTCTGCTCGAGCGGCGGCATATCCTCTTCACCTACCTCCATCTGGCGGCCGACAAGCCGCAGGCCGAAGGGTTGATGAAATCGGGCGCCACCTGCATCGCCTACGAAACCGTCACCTCGAACAATGGTTCGCTGCCGTTGCTCAAGCCGATGAGCGAAGTTGCTGGACGGATGTCGGTTCAGGTCGGCGCGCATTACCTCGAAAAGGAACAGGGTGGCCGCGGGGTTTTACTTGGCGGAGTACCGGGGGTGGCACCGGCCAAGGTCGCGATCCTTGGCGGCGGAGTGGCCGGGGTCAACGCCGCCCAGATGGCCACAGGACTGCGCGCCGACGTGACCATTTACGACATCAACAACGATCGGCTGGCCGAACTCGACATGTTCTTTTCAAGCCAGATTAAGACCGCTTACGCCTCCCGTGCAGCGATCGCCAATGCGGTCAAGGAGGCCGAGCTGGTGATCGGCGCGGTGCTGGTCCCGGGCGCGGCCGCGCCAAAGCTGGTCACGCGCGAAATGCTCAAGACCATGAAGCGCGGGTCGGTGCTGGTCGACATCGCCATCGACCAGGGTGGATGTTTTGAAACTTCGCACCCAACGACCCACGCCGATCCGGTCTACGTCATCGACGGGATCATCCATTATTGTGTCGCCAACATGCCCGGCGCAGTTGCCCGGACAAGCGCGTTTGCGCTGAACAATGCAACGCTGCCCTTCGCCCTGAAAATCGCCGACATGGGGGTCGAGAACGCGCTCGAGTCAGATCCCAATCTGGCCAATGGCCTCAATGTCTCGAACGGCAAAATCCGCCACAAGGCAGTCGCCGAGGCCCTCGCGCTGGAGTTTGATCCGGCCTAGCGCGCGCGATGCGGCGGCGGTTGCGAAAGCATCGCCACACCGCGTTCGACCAGCGGCCGCCAGCCCGCGCCGGGCGGGGCTTTGGCAAGGATCGCGTTCCATTGGTCAAGCGCGCCTTGCCGATCTCCCGATCGGACCAGTGCAAGGCCGTAAAAGAAGCCTGCGGCCGGATACCCCGGTTGCACCTCTGCCGCGCGCTGATACGCAAGCTCGGCCGGTGGAGTGAGCCCGTGGCCATGTTCAACCAGGGCATTGCCGAGCGCGATCCACAGCTGCCCGTCGCGCGGGTAGCGGCGGACGGCGTTCTGGAGAATCCCGACCGAATCCGCCCCATTGCCCCGCCGCGCGAGCGCCTCCGAAATGCGAATCCACGATTCGGCAGCGGTGAAATTTCCGAAAAAGGCGTGACGCGCATCGGTCAGCGGCAGGATTTCGCGGCCCTCGACCCCGGGTGCCGGCGCTCCCGCAACCCCCGGGTCGCCTTGCAAGGCATAGCCCGATGCGCCGACCAACAATGCTGCAAGCGAAGCCGTCAGCAGGCCGCCGCGTACCCTCATCAGCCACAAGCCGCCCAGAGCCGCGCCGCCAAGCAGCAGGAGCATCACCCAGCCCATCAGTGCTTGAAGCCCAGGCGCCGGCGAATGAGCAAGGCCCCGCCGAGCAGCAAGGCCAACGGCGCCAGCCATAACGGCCAGGCCGAAGGCTCGGCGGTTGGCGCGTAGCTGATCCAGCTTCCGTAGCGCGCGATGAGCCAGGCCCGAATGTCTCCCGGACTTTCGCCGGCAGCGACCCGCCGCCGGACCAGATCGCGCATGTCGCCGGCGAGCTCGGCATCGGAATCGGCGATCGATTGTCCCTGACAAACCAGGCAGCGAAGCTCCTCCATCAGCGCGTCCGCACGCGCCTCCTGCGCGGCGTCGGGAAGCTGGCGATTGGCCCAATAGGCTGGGGGCAAGCCGCTGTCGGCAAGCGCCGGGGCGGCCGCCAACGTGATGATGGTGAGAAGGACGAGAAGCGATACGCGCGTCATCTGGCTTGCCTCAGCCGCGCGACAATGTCGGGAATGTCGGCTTGCGCGATCGGACCGATATGCTGGTAGCGGATCACGCCGTGGCCATCGATGATGAAGCTTTCGGGCACGCCCGACGACCCGAGCGCGATCTGCAGCCGGCTTTGCGGGTCGATCCCGATGCGCTCATAGGGATCGCCATTGCGGGCGAGGAACGCTGCGAGGTCCTGCGGACGATCGCGAACCGCAACTCCGTCAATGGCGATGCCAGATTGGCGCAGCTGGCTGAGGACCTTCACTTCTTCAATGCAAGGCACGCACCAGCTCGCAAAGACGTTGAGGATGTGCGGCTGCCCGGAAAGGTCGCCGGACTTGAGGCCGGCTTTCCCTGGGATTGCAGCCGGAAGGTTGAACTGGGGAACGGGCTTGCCCTCAAGCTTCGAGCGGACGCTGGTGCTGGCCGGCGTGGCAAGCCGCCAGACCAGCGCTGCAACGATCAGCAACAGCACGACCAGCGGCGCAAAGCGAACAGTGCGGCTCATTGGTAACCCCGTCGCCGCCAGTCTGCGACCATCCTGCGTCGGCGTGGCAACCTGCCCAGCAACGCCAGCGCGCCACCCAGTGCAACCATCGCTCCGCCAGCCCAGATGAGAGTCACGAACGGCTTCCACCACAACCGGACCTGCCAGCCGCCGCCGGGATCGGGCTTGCCGATGACCGTGTACAATTGACCGTTCCAGAACGTCCGGATCGCCGCTTCGCTGGTCGAGGTCGGCGGGTCCGAGAAATAGCGCATCTGGGGCATTAGTATCACCGGCCCCTGCCCGCGCGTCGCTCGAAGTCGCGCCTCGATCGCGGTCCAGTTCTTGCCCGCCCCGGGCACGACATCCTCGAGCTGAACCAACCACGGGCCGACGCGAAGCGTTTCACCGGTCCGCGCAACCCCCAGCGTTTCCGACGAAAAGGCGGCGTTGGACGCCATTCCGGCAAGCGCCACTGCAATCCCCAAGTGCGCGACCACCATGCCCCACATCGCAAGCGGCGCTCGCAGCGGATTTCTGGCAAGCAGCGGAACTATGCTCGCCGCCGCGAGATAGGCGGCAATGGTTAGCCCAAGCCTCGGCAAAAGGCCCATGGCGGGCGCGATGATCATTGTGATCGCAACCATCGTCGCGCCAATCAGCGCCGGGACGGTCAGCCGTTTGATCACGGGGCGTCGCTCGCGCCTCCAGGCGAGAAGTGGCCCGAGCCCGACCAACAGCGCGAGAAGCAGTGCGAGCGGGCCGGCGACCGCGTTGAAATAGGGTGCACCGACCGACAGCTTCTCCCCGCTCAGTGCCTCGACGAACAGCGGATAGAGCGTGCCAACGAAGACCACTCCAAGGATCACGGTCAGCAACAGATTGTTGACCACCAGCCCGCTTTCCCGGCTGACCAGTTCGAACGGCTCGCCTTCCTTCAGCCCCGCGCTTCGCCACGCGAACAGAATGAACGCCGCACCGACATAAATGGCGAGGAGCGCAAGGAGGAAGGTTCCGCGCTGCGGATCGATGGCGAAGGCGTGGACCGAGGTAAGGACCCCCGAACGGACGAGGAATGTGCCGACCATCGACATCGAAAAAGCGATGACCGCGAGCATCATCGTCCACGCCTTGAGCGCGCCCCGCGCCGCCAGCACGTTGATCGAATGAAGCAGCGCGGTCGCTGCGAGCCACGGCATCAGGGAAGCATTTTCGACCGGGTCCCAGAACCAATATCCACCCCAGCCGAGCTCATAATAGGCCCAGTAGCTGCCAGCCGTGATCCCGAGCGTCAGGAATATCCACGCGCCCAACACCCATGGCCGCATTGCGCGTGCCAGCCGCGAATCCACTTCGCCGACGAGCAGAGCTCCGACCGCCAGGCTGAACGCCACCGACAGGCCGACATAGCCAAGGTAGAGCGTCGGCGGATGGAAGGCTAAACCGGGGTCCTGCAACAACGGGTTGAGCCCCCGGCCCTCCAGAGGTGCCGGATCGAGCCGTGCGAACGGGTTCGATGCGATGAGCAGGAAGGCGTAAAAGCCAAGCGCAAGTGAAGCCTGGGCGCCGAGCGCGGCGATCCGCGTGCGCGCTCCGGTTCGCCACGACAGCAGCCCGACCAGGGACCCAGCGACGGCAAGCACCG
>JBDSSR010000088.1:0-11496 GCA_039928675.1 Sphingomicrobium sp.
ACGTCATAGCTCTCGTCGCTGCCCGCCCCGCGCAAACTTGCAAGGAGGCTGGTCGCCGCGAGAAACCGTTTCACGGCAGTTGGGTCGATGACCGTGACGTCGCTGTACATCGCCGGGAAGATTTGGCGCCGGTCGCTTCGAAGCTCGGCCTTGCTGAAGAAAACGACAGGCCGCCCGGTCGCCATGTTCAGGCGGCGGGCATCGGCGAGAATTTCGTCGAGCGTCAGGACGCGGCGGCCCGCCCTGGACAAGGGCACCACGGTGCCAAACCGCTGCACCCGCAAAAACCACAGCGGATGGCCTGGAGCGTAATAGGCCATGGGCTCGATCATCGTGTCCGGATCGGCCATCAGGATCGCGCCCCGAAGCTCAGGCCCTTGCACCAGCCGCGCGGCCGCAGCCGACCGGCTGTAGGGAAGTCCCCGCGCCTCGAGCCGCAGCGGATAATAGAGCAAGGCGGTCTGGACCAGGAGAACGCAGAGAAAAACATACTGACCGGCAGGCTCGAGGCTTGTCATCCATGGTCGCTGTGGCCAGCGGCCGCCCGCGCCCTTGATGGTCATCCAGTACAGCGCGATCAGAAAGACGAGATAGAGGAGCTCGTGGCGGTAGGATGAGGGGAAGACCAGGACGAAGAACAGCTTGAGGACCAACAGGCCGGCAAGCGCCGCAATCAGGCCGGCGGGCTTCCTTATGAGTCCAAGACAGGCGACCGCCAGAAGCCCCGCACTCATCCCCAGCGAAGCAAACCCATAGGTCGAACTGACCAGTGTGTGTGCGGCCTGAATGATGCCCAGGCCGCCGGCATAGGACGGCGCTGCAAGATCATTGGCGGTCGGATAGACGGTGATGAAGCACAATATCGCTCCGGCGAGAGACAGCGCGGCATTGCCGGCAAACATCGACCAGTCGCGGCGCGGCGTGCTTTGATCGCTGCTCAGCATTTCGACGAAACGGAACAGCAGCAACGCCGCGGCGAGCAGGCAGGCCGGGACGTTGGTATTGCACAGGAGTGCGAGAATGAGACCGAGCCAAAGCGTGTTGCGAACCCGCGGATAAAGCGCGGCCAAGGCAAACATCACCAGCATCGAAAGCCCGTAATTGCGCGCCATCACGACATATTCGAACGCCCCGAACAGGCTGAACAGGATCAGCGCGACGATTGCCGTGCGAAATGGTGCCAAGCAGACGAGGATCGCCATCGCCGCGATCCCAATCGCCGTCCCCGCGACCTGGAGCAGGTGGCGCGAGTGGAACAGGTCGTGGCCGACCCGCAATATCAGATACCACAGCGCCGGATGGCCTTCGCCGTGAATGTTGCGGAGCATTGTCGGGATGTCCGCGCCCGACAGCGCAAGGCTGAAGCCGCGCACTTCGTCGCGCCAGAACACGTGGCGCGATGAGAGCCAGACGACGAAGATCAGCCACGCCAGGAAAAGCATCAGCCGGGGCAGGCGGCGAATGTCCCCGACGCCTGCAAGCGGCGAAGCCAGGCGCTCCAACAAACCCCCCAAAGCCGTGCCCCCGAAGCAGTGATTGCGAACGAAGCCTTAACTAAGTTCGTCAGCATTTAGAAAGTGTTTACGCCCGCCAACCTAGAACCACGATGACGACATTCGGGGAGCGGCAGAGATGATCGACGGGCTGAAGGTTGCAGTGGTGATGCCGGCGTACAATGCCAGCAAGACTGTCGAGCGGACCTTTGCGGAAATTCCGATGGACGTCGTCGACGACGTCATCCTGGTCGACGATGCAAGCACCGACCTTACCGCCAAGGTCGCCGCTCGGCTTGGCATCCATGTCCTGATCCACGCCCGCAATGGCGGCTACGGAGCCAATCAGAAGAGCTGCTACACGATCGCTTTGGCGCGCCGCGCCGACATCGTGATCATGCTTCACCCCGACTAT
The DNA here is from genome assembly GCA_039928675.1 of Sphingomicrobium sp. Taxonomy (GTDB): domain Bacteria; phylum Pseudomonadota; class Alphaproteobacteria; order Sphingomonadales; family Sphingomonadaceae; genus Sphingomicrobium. The sequence continues at coordinate 1,909 of JBDSSR010000088.1, forward strand.
CAATATTCGCCAAAGCTGATCACCGCGATGGCGGGGATGATCGCGTCGGGCCATTATGACGCCGTGTTCGCCTCGCGCATTCTCGGCGGAGGAGCGCTTTCGGGCGGAATGCCGAAATACAAATATGTCGCCAACCGGCTGCTGACCGCATTTCAGAACATTATGATGGGCGCCAAGCTCAGCGAATATCACACCGGTTATCGGGCGTGGAGCCGAACGGTGCTCGAACAGCTTCCGCTGCTGGCCTGCTCGGACGACTTCGTATTCGACAACCAGATGATCGCCCAGGCGGTTTGGGCAGGGTTCAACGTCGGCGAAATTTCCTGCCCGACCAAATATTTTCCCGAAGCGTCGAGCATCAATTTCCGTCGCAGCTGCACCTATGGGCTGGGCGTGCTGCGGACCGCTTTGACCTATCGCCTGTGCCGCTGGGGGCTTGCACGCTCGTTCCTGTTCGCCCGCGGGACGGCCGGTCGCCAGACGGCATTTGCAGCCGAGCTTCCAGCCCAGGCACCGGTGATGCCGACCATGACGGTCGCCGAGCCGCTGCCGCGACTGCGCGCTGCATGATTGCGTCCGGCGTTCTTCGCCGCCTGCCGATCGTCCACGAACTGCTGCTTCGCCCCGCCGCGCGCCAGCTCATCCGCTACGCAATCGCGGGGTTTTGCGTTACGCAGTTCGCGGCCGCAATCTACGCCACGCTGGCAATGACCGCGCATGTCGCGCCGCTTACGGCGAACCTGATGAGCACGCTGTGCGGGCTGGTTATGGGCTATATGGTGCACAGCCGCTGGAGCTTCGCGAGCGGTTCGGCGACGTGCGAATATGGCAAGATCGGGCGGTTCCTGCTGAGCTCGCTTCTGGCGTTTCTGGTCAACAGCCTGTGGGTCTGGCTGCTGGTGACGAGGGCCCAGTTGTCGCCGCTTGCGCCGATACCGCTGATGATGGTCGCAACGCCGTGCGCAAGCTTCCTCATCAACCGCTACTGGGTGTTCCGGGCGGCCTGATTTTCACAGTCCTCCAAGGACGCTTGCCGCATCGCTTTGCGCGGCCTATATCGCAATTCTCTCCTCGACATCGTCAGATGCCTGAGGCTGGGGCTCCCAAGGCCCCGGTCCGAGAGACTATTTGGATTGCCGTGGAGCGCGCGTGACCGAGGTCGCAAGGATCGAACCGATGATCGAGCAGGAGGTCAAGAGCCTCGGCTTCGCGCTGGTTCGCCTGTGCATGATCGGCGGCACCAGCGACCCGACGCTTCAGATCATGGCCGAGCGGCCCGAAACCGGCCAGCTCGATATCGCCGATTGCGCGGCGATTTCTCGTCGGGTGTCCGAGATTCTCGACGCGCTCGAAACTCAGGGCGACGATCCGATCGAGGGCAGTTATCGCCTCGAAGTCAGCTCTCCGGGGATCGACCGGCCGTTGACCAGGCTCAAGGACTTTTCCAATTGGTCGGGGCACGAGGCACGAGTCACTCTGGCCGAGCCGCGCGATGGACGAAGGGGCTATTCCGGGGCGATCGAAGGCGTCGACGGTGATCTCGTCCGGATCCTGACCAAGGACGGGACGCTTCATGCGCTGGCCTTTTCCGATATCGCGTCGGCCAAGCTGGTCTTGACCGACAAGCTCATCAACGCCACCGCGCCGCTCAGCACAGAAGGCGCCGAATTGTTCGAGGAGGAACCATCGCGTCCAGAGGACGAGATGGCCGAGATCACAGACCAGGAAGACAAGGAAACACGTTAATGGCTACCGTCCCCGCCGCAGTCAGCGCCAACAAGGCCGAACTGATCGCGATTGCCGACGCGGTCGCGCGCGAAAAGCTGATCGACAAGGGCATCGTCATCGAAGCGATGGAAGATGCCATCCAGCGCGCCGCCCGCTCCCGCTATGGCGCAGAGAACGACATTCGCGCCAAGCTCGACGCCGAAACCGGCGATTTGCGCCTGTGGCGCGTTCTCGAAGTGGTCGAGGAGCCCGAGGATCATTTCAAGCAGATCGATCCCAAGGGCGCCCAGAAGCTCGAGGCCGGCGCTGCGGTCGGCGATTTCATCGTCGATCCACTGCCGCCGATCGAATTCGGCCGAATCGCTGCTCAGGCCGCCAAGCAGGTCATCTTCCAGAAGGTCCGTGACGCGGAGCGCGACCGCCAGTTCGAAGAGTTCAAGGACCGCGGCAACGAAGTCATCACCGGAGTCGTCAAGCGGGTCGAGTTCGGCCACGTCGTCGTCGACCTCGGCCGGGCCGAGGGCGTCATTCGCCGCGACCAGCAGATTCCGCGCGAAATGGTCCGGGTAGGGGACCGGATCCGCTCGCTCATCATGTCGGTCCGGCGCGAGGTCCGTGGCCCGCAGATCTTCCTGTCGCGCGCCCACCCCGAGTTCATGAAGAAACTCTTCGCGCAGGAAGTGCCCGAGATTTACGACGGAATCATCGAGATCAAGGCCGCCGCCCGCGACCCGGGAAGCCGCGCCAAGATCGGAGTGATCAGTCACGACAGCTCGATCGATCCGGTCGGCGCGTGCGTCGGAATGAAGGGCAGCCGGGTCCAGGCCGTCGTTCAGGAACTTCAGGGCGAGAAGATCGATATCATTCCGTGGAGCCAGGATCTGGCGACCTTCGTCGTCAACGCGCTTCAGCCGGCGACCGTCAGCCGGGTCGTGATCGACGAGGAGGAAAGCCGTATCGAAGTTGTCGTCCCCGACGACCAGCTGAGCCTTGCAATCGGCCGCCGCGGTCAGAATGTCCGCCTTGCAAGCCAGTTGACCACGTCGCAGATCGACATCCTGACCGAGGCTGATGCGAGCGAAAAGCGCCAGCGCGAGTTCGTCGAGCGCTCGGCACTGTTCCAGACCGAGCTCGATGTCGACGAAACGCTATCGCAGCTGTTGGTCGCCGAGGGCTTCACCAGCCTTGAGGAAGTGGCCTACGTCCAGCCCGATGAAATCGCATCGATCGAGGGTCTCGACGACGACATCGCGGGCGAATTGCAGAGCCGCGCCGCCGAAGCACTCGAGCGCCGCGAAGGCGTCGCTCGCGAAGAACGGCGGGCGCTTGGAGTCGATGATGCGTTGGCGGAGATTCCACATCTGACCGAAGCGATGCTGGTCACGCTCGGAAAGGCCAACATTCGCACCCTCGACGATCTTGCCGACCTCGCCACCGACGAGCTGATCCAGAAGAAACGGGTTGAACCCCGCCGCCGCGAGCCGAGCACCCGGCCCGAGGACAAGGGCGGGCTCCTGTCGGACTTTGGCCTGAACGAGGAGCAGGGCAACGAGATCATCATGGCCGCCCGAGCCCATTGGTTCGCCGACGAGCCGTCCGAACCCGCACAGGAGGACGCTGTTGCGGAACCGGAGCAATGAGCCCGGCGAAAGCCTGACTGCGAACGGTGAGGAGCACGTCCCCGAACGGACGTGCATCCTGACCCGGCGCAAGGGCTCGCGCGATGAGCTGCTTCGTCTTGTCCTTGGACCCGATGGCCAGGTCGCACCCGATGTCCGCGCCCGGGCGCCGGGCCGCGGAGCGTGGATCGCGGTTGCCAGGAGCGAACTCGAAAGCGCCCACGCCAAGGGCAAGCTCAAGGCCGCGTTGCAGCGGGCGTTCAAGACGCAGGCCATCACCGTCGATGACAACCTAGGCGAGCGTGCCGAGGCGGCGCTTCGACAGAACGCGCTCGATCGACTCGGAATGGAAGCTCGAGCGGGCAATCTCATCACCGGGTTCGACCGCATCGAAGCTGCGGCGCGCGCTGGCAAGGTCCGCCTCCTGATTCATTCGGGCGATGCCTCGCACGACGGCAATCGCGGGCTCGACCAGGCGTGGCGCGTCGGCGGCGGGGACGACCAGGGGATGATATTCCCGCAGGACCGTACTATGTTGTCGATGGCACTCGGGCGCGAAAATGTGGTACATGTCGCACTGACTGACGCCGCAGCAGCGTCGCGTGTCCGCCACGCGCTTAGCCGCTGGCGAGCTTTCACTGACCCCGATTCCGGTCCAAAGGGCGGCGAACCCGCCCCTGCGCCGGCTGACGAATTTTTGACGAAGGATTAGAATGGCAGACCAGCCCGAAAAGCCGAAGCTTGGAACCCGGCCCTCGCTGGGCATCAAGCGCACGGTCGAGACCGGAAAGGTGAAGCAGAGCTTCAGCCACGGACGCTCGAACACGGTCGTCGTCGAGGTCAAGAAGCGGCGCATCCTTGGTCGTCCGGGCGAAGCTCCGCCGGCTGAAGCGCCTGCCCCGGTGGCCGAAACGCCCAAGCCGGTTGCTCCCGAGCCGACGCGCACTGCGACTTCGCCGGCGGCTCCGGCCGCTCGACGCCCGTCGGCCCAGGATGAAATGACGGCGCGCAAGGAACTTCAGGAAAAGCTTCTCCGCGAGGCCGAGGATTCGCGCTTCGCAACGCTTGAGGAAGCCCGCCGGCGCGAGGAGCGCGCACGCGCCGAGCAGAGCGAGGACGAGCGTCGCCGAGCCGATGACAACCGTCGCTCCGAAGAGGAGGCTGCAGCTGCTTCCGCTCAGCAGCCGGGCGAAGCCGAGACGGCCGAGCCTCAGCCCGAGGTCCCGGCCGATGCACCGGACCAGGATGAGCGCGGATCTCGCCGTCCGGGCGGCGGCCATGCGCCGCCGGCCAAGCGGCCCGAGCCGAGCCGTCCCAGTCGCGGCCGCGACGAGCAGCGCCAGCGGGGCAAGCTGACCGTCAGCCGGGCCCTGTCCGACGAGGACGAGAGCCGCGCCAGATCGCTTGCCGCGCTTCGTCGCGCCCGCGAAAAGGAAAAGCGCCATCATCAGGAGTCGGGTCCGGCAACCAAGCAGGTTCGCGATGTCGTGGTGCCCGAGGCGATCACGGTCCAGGAGCTTGCCAATCGCATGGCCGAGCGCGGTGCCGACCTCGTCAAAGCCCTGTTCAAGATGGGCTCGCCGGTCACTTTGACCCAGACCATCGACCAGGACACGGCCGAGCTGCTGGTCACCGAATTCGGTCACAACATCAAACGGGTCAGCGACAGCGATATCGACATCGACACCTCGACCGATGTCGATGCCGCCGAAACGCTCCAGTCGCGGCCGCCAGTGGTCACGATCATGGGCCACGTCGACCATGGCAAGACTTCGCTGCTCGACGCGATTCGCGGGGCCGATGTGGTGTCTGGCGAAGCGGGCGGGATCACCCAGCACATCGGCGCCTATCAGGTGCAGCTCAAGGACAAGGCCAAAGTCACCTTCCTCGATACGCCAGGCCATGAAGCCTTCAGCGAAATGCGCGCTCGCGGCGCCAACGTCACCGATATCGTCGTCCTGGTCGTTGCCGCCGACGACGGGCTTCGCCCGCAATCGATCGAGGCGATCAACCATACCAAGGCCGCCGGCGTGCCGATGATCGTTGCGATCAACAAGATCGACAAGCCCGACGCCAAGCCGCAGAAAGTCCGCGAGGAGCTGCTTCAGCACGAAGTCATCGTCGAGGAGATGGGCGGCGAGGTCCAAAACGTCGAAGTGTCAGCCACCAACAAGACCAACCTCGACAAACTACTCGAAGCGATCCAGGTCCAGGCCGAAATCCTCGAATTGAAGGCCAATCCCGAACGCGCCGCCGAAGGAACCGTGATCGAGGCCAAACTCGACAAGGGGCGCGGTCCATTGGCCACCGTTCTGGTCCAGCGTGGCACGCTTCGCGTTGGCGACGTGTTCGTTGCAGGCGCTTCGTCGGGCAAGGTCCGGGCAATGCTCGACGACCACGGACGCCAGGTGAAGGAAGCCGGGCCATCGGTCCCGGTCGAAGTGCTCGGCATGTCCGCGGTTCCCGCGGCGGGCGATCCGTTCACGGTTGTCGAAAACGAGGCCCGGGCGCGCGAAGTGGCGAGTTACCGCCAGGGCGTGCTCGACCGCAAGCGCACCACCAGTAGCCCGGTCACGCTTGAAAACATGTTCGCGACCCATGCCTCGACGACCATCGAATTTCCGCTGGTGGTCAAGGCGGATGTCCAGGGTTCGGTCGAAGCAATCGTCCAGGCGCTCAACCGCTTGTCGACCGACGAGATCAAGGTGCGCGTCCTGCATGCCGGCGCAGGCGCGATCACCGAAAGCGACGTCACTTTGGCTAGCGCAAGCAACGCGCCGATCATCGGCTTCAACGTCCGGCCCAACGCCAAGGCGCGCGAAGTCGCGCAACGCACCAAGGTCGAGTTTCGCTATTACGATGTCATCTACCACCTGACCGACTGGGCACGGGGCGCGATGGCTGGCGAGCTTGGGCCCGAGATCATCGAAACCGTGGTTGGCCGCGCCGAAGTCCGCGAAGTCTTCCCGGCCGGCAAGCGCGACAAGGCCGCAGGCCTGCTCGTGCTCGAAGGAGTCATCCGCAAGGGCCTCAACGCCCGCCTGACGCGCGAGGACGTGATCGTGTCCAAAACCACGATCTCTTCGCTCCGGCGGTTCAAGGACGACGTTGCCGAAGTCACTTCGGGCCTCGAATGCGGAGTCCTTCTTGCCGACACCAACGACATCAAGGCCGGCGACAGCCTTGAAGTGTTCGAGGTCGAGGAACGCGCCCGGACGCTGTAAATGCGCCGCGTCGAAACCCCCGAAGGCCGATCGGTCCGCCTGCTTCGCGTTGGCGAGCAGGTCCGCCACGTGCTGAGCGAACTGCTTCAGCGACGCGAGGTGCACGACGAGACACTGCAACAGCACCTCGTCAGCATCACCGAGGTGCGGATGTCGCCCGATCTTCGCCACGCCACCGTGTTCGTGAAGCCGCTGCTTGGTCAGGACGAGGAGATCGTCCTCAAGGCGCTGCGCACGAACACCGCCTTCTTCCAGCGCGAAGTCGCCCATCGCGTCCGCACCAAATTTGCCGCGAAACTCAAGTTCATTGTCGACGACAGCTTCGACCAGGGCACGCACATCGATCGCATTCTTCGTTCGGGGCACGTTGCCCAGGATCTGAACCCGGAAGATCACGGTGAATGATCGATCGCGGGCAGCTCGCGCAGCCAATGGCGGGCGAGGGATGCAGGGCCGAACCCTTCGCTGAGCAGTATCGCCAACTGCTCAAGGCCGCCTGTGCCGAAGACGACGAAATCTGGGCGATCTATTGGATGAGCTTCGCACCCGGCCATTTCGACGACAGCATCGATCGCTTGTGCGCCAATCCCGCCAATTCGGTCTTCGTCCTGTTCGCCACAAACTCTCAAGGGGGCGAGGAGTTCGCCGGCATGTCATCCTTCCTCGGCATCGACGACGGCCGTCAGGTGGTGGAGATCGGAGCGACCTATTACCGCCCGAAGTTTCGCGGCACCGGTTTCAACCGCTCGGTCAAGGACATGATGCTACACCGGGCGTTCGGCTGCGGGGTCCGGCGTGTCGAATTCCGTGTCGATATCCGCAACGGCCGGAGCCAGGCCGCGGTCAAGAAGCTTGGCGCGGTTCGCGAAGGCGTGCTTCGCGGCGATCGGATCACCTGGACCGGCCATGTCCGCGACACCGTGCTATTCGCGATCCTCAAGCACGAGTGGCCGGTCTGAGTGACCGCCTGACCGTCCATCGACGCGGGCCGCCCGTTGATAGCGCGACATTTGTAGCGCAGGTGCGCGGGGCGTAGGGCTCCGGGCTCCACAGGGGGGGCACATGATGATCCGAATCCGACGAACGATGACGGCACTTTTGCTGGGCGCAACAAGTCAGCTGGCCGTTGCTGCTTCACCGGTCGCCGGCAATTGGGAGGGCGAAGCCACATCCGACCAGTGGCCGACATTCCTTCGAATCGAGATCGAAAAGGGCGTCCACGCGCCCGCCACTTTGTTCGTCCTGGGTCAGACGGTCGAGCTTGGCAAAACCAAGGACGCGGCGACCCTCGACAGCACGCTCGGGGACGGAAGCGATGCGCTCCGCCTGGTCGGCCACGTCGAGCGCGGCCATCTCGTCGGGACGATGAGCGAGTCGCGCAAGACGTTCGCGTTCAGCCTTCAGCGGATCCCGGCCTACGCCCCCACGACCAACCGTGTCATCGGCTGGTCGCGCGATCTGGATGCGCTGCGAAATCGCCTGCTGACCTTCGACCGCAGCTTCAGCCCGGCGGAGAAAGTCGCGGCCAGGCGCAGAATCGAACAGCTACGGTCCGATTTGCCGCGCCTGTCGGATGATGCTGTCCGAGTGCGGATTTCGCGCATCGCAACGCTTGCGAACAATGCACACACCCGCCTCTATTACCTTCGCAACCGCACCGAAGTGCAGCGCATGCCGATCCGCGGCTGGTGGTTCGGGGACGAATTCCGGGTGGTCCGCGCCGCCCGTGACTATTCGCAATATCTTGGCTGCCGGATCGATCGCGTCGGGACGCTTGCAACGGCCGCGGCGAAGGCCCGGGTCGATGGCCTGTTCGCGGGTTCGCCGACCTGGCGGACGTATATGAGCGGTTATTCGCTGACTTCACCCGAAGTCCTTCGCGGCGCCGGAATTGTCAGCACGGCAGGCCCGGTCAGCTATGCGTTCAGCGATTGCGTGGCGGACACCGCCAACGCCGCCATTGTCCCGCTGCCGCTGGCAAAATCGTCCAAGGCGCTCGAAAGCTGGTGGGACCTCGCGCCGACCTATGCCGGCGCACCCGACAATTGGAAGCAGCTGCTTGGTGAAACCAAGGCCCCCGTGCCGTCCTATCTCAGCCACCCGGACCGCAATTACTGGTTCGACGACAAGGGCCCCGACGGCATTTTCTACATCCAATATAACCGCGCCGCGGACGCCGCCGACGAAGACCTTGCCACCTTTGCCGCGCGGGCAGGCAAGGCGCTGAGCGCGGCCCAAGCGCGTGCGGTCGTCGTCGACTTGCGCTTCAACACCGGGGGCAACGGCTCCCTAACCCCCAAGCTCATCGATGCGGTGAAGCAGGCACCGGCATCGGTCCCGTTGTATGTCGTTACCGGCCGGTCAACATTTTCGGCAGGGATCGTCGCGGCGGCGATGCTGCGCGAGGCGCGGACCGTCAAAATCGTCGGTGAACCAGTCGGCGACGGCCTCGATTTCTGGGCTGAGGGCGGGAACGTCATCCTGCCCTATTCGGGCCTGTACGTGCACTTCGCCAACGGTGCCCACAGCCTGTCGCCAAAGCCGTGCCCGACCAAGGATTATTGCGACGACCTCAACGTTGCCAGCCTCGATCCTGACATTTTGGCGCCGCAGACCTGGGCCAGCTACAAGGCCGGACGCGATGACGCGATAGCTGCGGTGGTGCAGGACCTGCAAGCCCGACATTGAGTGGAGGCTGACAGATTTGGCGGGTTGGGCTAGAAGGCTGGGCATATCGTGCCCGCGCCAGCCCACACCGCGATGCTCCACGGCTGGATCATCCTCGACAAGCCCATTGGGCTGGGGTCGACGACGGCGGTCAGCGCGGTCAAGCGGATCCTTCGCGAAGCCGGTGAGCCCAGGACCAAGGTCGGCCATGGCGGGACTCTCGACCCTCTCGCCAGCGGCGTTCTGCCGATCGCTCTGGGCGAGGCGACCAAGGTTGCCGGGCGGATGCTCGACGCGACCAAGACCTATGAATTCACAGTCCGGTTCGGCGAGGAGACCGACACGCTCGA
>JBDSSR010000089.1:0-3168 GCA_039928675.1 Sphingomicrobium sp.
GTCGTCGATCCCGAGCGAGCGGTTGCCGCGATCTTCGACGCACTCGATCGGGCGGGGGCCAAGATCGTGCCGATGCGCGATCCGACCATTCTTCCCAAGGCAATCAAGAATTCTGCCGAAATTGCCGGCCAGAAGGCGGCTCAAAACCGCGACGGAGGTGCAATCGCGCGCTTCCTCAAGTGGATCGACGAGGAGGCTCCCGGCGGCGAAGTCGATGAGCTTGGCGCGTCGGACAAGCTCGAAGCGTTTCGGCGCGAAAATCCCGAAATCCGCGACTTGTCATTCGACACCATATCGGGCGCGGGGCCGAACGGGGCGATCGTCCATTACAAGTCGAGCGAAAAGACCAACCGCAAGCTGGAAACCGGAACGCTCTATCTGGTCGATTCGGGCGGGCAGTATGTCGATGGCACGACCGATATCACCCGCACCATACCGATCGGTCAGCCGAGCGCGGAAATGCGCGACCGCTTCACCCGGGTTCTCAAGGGTCACATCGCAATTGCCACCGCCGTCTTCCCCAAGGGAACGCGCGGAAGCCAGCTCGACAGCTTTGCCCGCCGCCCGTTGTGGGAAGCCGGGCTCGATTATGCCCATGGCACCGGCCACGGGGTCGGCAGTTTTCTTGCGGTTCACGAAGGCCCGCAGCGGATTTCGCCGGCCGGAAGCGCGCAGAGCGGCGGTGACGAGCCGCTGGCCGTCGGAATGATCATTTCAAACGAGCCTGGCTATTACAAGACCGGCGAATACGGCATTCGAATCGAGAATCTGGTGCTCGTGGTGCCACGCGAGATCGAGGGCGCGGAAAAGGAAATGCTGGGGTTCGAAACCTTGACCTTTGCTCCGATTGACCGCCGCCTGATCGACCAGCCAATGCTCGAAGCGGAGGAGCTTGCCTGGCTTAACTGCTATCACGCCCATGTCCTGGCCAGGATTGGGCCAACCCTCGGCGGAAGTGATCTGGCCTGGCTTCAGCAGGCCTGCGCGCCGATTGGCGATTAGGTCGGGCTTAGGAAAAATGGTGCTGCCGAAGGGGATCGAACCCTTGACCTCAGCCTTACCAAGGATGCGCTCTACCACTGAGCTACGGCAGCACTTTGTGCGGAGAGGCGGGCCTATGACGGCGGGCGGCTTGCCCTGTCAACCGGAATGAACCGCGACGACCCCAAGCGCGAGGAGCGGCTGGCAGCCGCGCTGCGCGAGAATCTCAAGCGCCGCAAGGCCCAGGCTCGCCAGTCTGCTGGACCGGAACCGAAGAACGACGCTAACGGCGCCGAATGAGGTTTTTTTCCGACAATGCGGCACCAGCGCACCCCGAAGTGCTCGAAGCCATCGCCGCCGCCAACCGGCAGGACACCGCATATGACGGCGACGAATGGAGCAGGCGGCTCGACGGCGCATTCTCCGACCTGTTTGAATCCGAAGTCCGCGCCTTGTGGGTCACTACTGGGACCGCGGCCAACAGCCTTGCGCTGGCGGCCTTGTGCCCATCTTACAGGGCGATCCTGTGCCACCGCGATGCGCATATCGAAAACGACGAGGCGGGCGCTCCGGCCTTTTTCAGCGGCGGCTCCAAGCTTATCCTGCTGGATGGCGAAGGAGCCAAGATCGGACCCGATGCGATCGACGCTGCCTGCGACCGAATTCGCAACGACGTCCACCAGGTCCAGCCCGCGGCGATCTCGATCACCAACGCCACCGAATATGGCCTTGCCTATCGCGCCTCCGAAGTTGCCGCGATCGGGCAGGTCGCGAAGGCTCGCGGGCTTGCACTGCACATGGACGGGGCACGGCTTGCCAATGCACTGGCAACGACCGGCGAGAGCCTCGCCGACGTGACCTGGCGCGCCGGGGTCGACGCCTTGTCCTTTGGTTTCGTCAAGAATGGCGGCTTGAATGCCGAGGCGCTGATCCTGTTCAGAACCGAGCTGGCAGACGAGATCGCGGTCCGCCGAAAGCGCGCCGGTCACCTGTTGTCGAAGGGCCGCTACCTCGCGGCCCAGATCCTCGCCATGCTCGAAGGCGATCTGTGGCTGCACAATGCCCGAGCAGCGAACGCCGCGGCCCAGACTCTGGCAAGCGCCGCTCCACGGCGGCTGGTCCACCCGGTCGAGGCCAATGAGCTGTTCCTCAGGGTCACTGCGGAGGAGGCGGCGGCGCTCCGATCGGCAGGCTTCGACTTTTACGATTGGGCGCCGGGTGAAATCCGCCTCGTTACGAGCTGGGATCAGGGCGGCGACGCAATTGATCGGCTGGCCGCTGCAATCGCCGCCTTGTGACCCACAATCATCGTCCGGACTTTCGGACAATCATCCTCCCCTTCATGACCTTCACGACGATCTGGGGCACGACCTGGATTGTAATCCGCGACCAGCTCGGACCGGTGCCGGCGCAATGGTCGATTGCTTACCGCTTCTTCATCGCAGGGGCAGCAATGGCCGCGCTCACCCTTGCCAAGGGCCAGAGTTTGCGGCTCGGCCCCGGCGGAGCGACGGCGGCGCTGACGCTCGGGATCCTGCAGTTCGTGCTCAACTTCAATGCCGTTTATCTGGCGGAACGTCACATCACTTCGGGCCTTGTTGCGACGGTCTTCGCGCTGCTCCTCATTCCCAACAGCCTGCTCGGCTGGGCGATGCTTGGTCAGCGGCCAAGTGCGCGCTTCGCCTGGGGCTCGCTGATCGCCGTCGCCGGCATCGGTCTTCTGTTTGCGCACGAACTCAATCAAAATCCGGCGCATCGGCAAGCGGTCCTGATCGGCATTGGCTTGACCTTGGCGGGCATGTTGGCAGCGTCGGCTGCCAACGTCTTCCAGGCGCGTGACAAGGTTCGCCGCCACCCGCTGATCGCGCTTCTGACCTGGGCCATGTTGATCGGGGGTGTGATCGACGCGGCACTGGCGCTGGCATTCACCGGCCCGCCGGTCATCGAGGCCCGCATGGGCTACTGGCTCGGCCTCGTCTACCTCGCGGTATTCGCCTCCGCGCTAGCGTTCAGCCTGTACCTTCCGGTGGTCCGCAAAATCGGCCCAGGCAAGGCCGCCTATTCGAGCGCGATGGTGCCAATTATCGCCATGGCGATTTCGACCTGGCTGGAAAATTATCGCTGGACAGCGCTGACCCTCGCCGGGGCGCTTCTCGCGATCGGCGGAATGATCGCCGCGCTTGGCCG
>JBDSSR010000090.1:0-3815 GCA_039928675.1 Sphingomicrobium sp.
CTCGACGTCGAGTTCATCCAGAAGCGCGCCAGCGTGTGCAAATTCGCTGGCCGTGCAAGCGTCGGTGGCAAGCTTGCCGCCGAGGCCCGGTTCACGGCGATGATCGCCGACCCGCCAGCCTGATTCCAGCGAACAGGCCGCGCCCTTCGGTCCGGTAACCCGCCGAATCCTGATATTGTGCATTGAACAGGTTGGAGCCGCGGGCGAACAGCTCCAGTCCGGGCCGGACGGCGAAAGCCAGCCGCGCCGCTGCAAGCCAATAAGCGTCCAGCGTCACCACCGGATAGGGATAGATTTCGGTCCGATCGAGGCGGGGCCCGACAAAAGCGACCGAACCGCCATAACTCCACCGCCCCGAGGCTCCGTCGAGCGCGACTGAGCCGCTGTTCGATGGTCGTCGCCGTTCCCGAATCTGACTGTCCGGCAAATCGCCCGGCTCGGTTGCGTGGAGATAGGCATATTGGGCCGACAGCCGAAGCTGCGGCGCGACCTGCCAGCCGATGACCGCTTCAACCCCGGAGCGGTGGCTCACGCCGGGCGAATTGACCGTTGTCGATATGGGATAATAAACGTCGACGATCTCGTCGCGAAGGCGTTGGCGATAGGCGCTGAGGGACGCGTCGAATGTCCGTCTCCGAAACCGCAGCGATGCCTCGAACCCGCGCGAGGTTTCTGGCTTAAGCGACGGATTACCAACAAAATTGCCTGGAAAAAAACCGTACAGATCAAAGAAGGTTGGCTGGGCGATTCCTGCGGCATAGGAGCCCGCCACCGCAAATCCTGCGCCAACCTCCTGAAGCGCCGAGGCGCGCAGGGAGGTGGCATCGGCGAAGCGGTTGAAGATGTCGCGGCGAACCGCGAGGTCGCCATGGAAACCCTTGCCCTCGGCGCGCCATTCGACCGTCAGTGCCTGATGGTCTCGGCTGCGATCCTGGTCGGTGAACCCGCCATAGATGGAGTCCTCGGCATGGAAGCTTTCGCGTTCGGCCTCGGCGGCAATGATCAGGCGGTTTGAGAAGGGTCCCGCGGTCAGGATCCGCTGCACCTGCGCAGTCAGCGACCGGCGGGTTCCGGTCGTCCGGTTCTGCGGCGCGTCGGCCAGATAATTGCGGTTGGAGGAGCCAAGCAAGGAGCCGCCAATCTCGCCCGACCACGCAGACTCGCTGGTGCCAAACTGCACCCAAAGCCTTGCCGCGGCGAGGCGGTTGCGGCTGTTGTCGAGCGTTTCGGTGCGGTCGAAGGTGACGGGATCGTAACCGTCGAAGTCGCTCTTACCGCTCAGCGCCACAGCAGCGATCCCGATCCGAACCGAGCTGGTCAGCGCATAGGTCGCGCGCAGGCGGCCGGACTGGTTGCGGTAGCCGTCCTTTTCACCCGAGGCGCCAAAGCTGTCGATCCCGGTCGCCCGCTGGAAGCTTCCAGCAGCGGCAAGGGTCAGCGGTCCGCTTGCGACGCTGTCGGACAGGCTTGCGCGCAACAGTCCGAACGACCCGGCCTCGACCGCGGCATTACGGCCGCGATCGTCGTCAGTGCCGTTGATCGCGATCACTCCGCCGATGGCTTCCGACCCCCAGAGCGCGGATTGAGGCCCGCGCACCACCTCGATTCGCGAGGCGATATCGGCCGATAGCAATTCGAAGCGGGGAATGTTGCCCGCCGCCGGGTCGTTGATCCGGATGCCGTCGACGAACAGCAGCGTGTGATTGCTCTCCGCTCCGCGAATTCGGACTTCGGTCAGGCTCCCGGCGGGCCCCTGGGTGGTCACCGCAACCGACGGCGTTAGCCGGAGCAGGGAAGCAATCAGCGGCTCGGCGAGACGCTCAATGGCAACGCGGTTGAGCACGGTCGTACTTGCCGGGGTGGTCGCTTCGCTTTGCGGAGCGCGCGAGGCGGTAATCACGATCTGGTCGGTTGGAATGGCTGTGACGGGCATTGAAAAATCCTCCTGTTGACGAAGTCGTCACGGAGGATTCGCCACCGGCAAGCCGGCAACGGGACCCACGCACCACGGCTGGACCCGGCCGGGGAAACGGACGACGGACCTGGGCAGGTTCCTGACTTTGCCGGAAGGTTCGGCATCCACAGTTGCGGGCACAGCGCCGGATTTCCGCCGGCTTCCCTTTGAACCGCCCCCGCCGAGACTTATCGCTCGTGGGCGGCACCCTGATCCTGCCGCATTGCTAGGCGGCTGCTCGGCGGGCTGTCAAATCGCGCCGACGGGCGTTATTGTCGGCGGCATGAACAGCCGTATTCTCGCGATTGCCAGCGCAATCCTGATCGCCGCCACGCTGCGCCTGGTGCCCCATCCGCCCAACTTTACGCCGATCGGCGCGATTGCGCTGTTCAGCGGTGCAATGTTCGGCCGGCGGCTGCTGGCGTTTGCAGCTCCCCTTGCGGCGATGCTGCTGAGCGATGCGATTATCGGCTTTCATTCGGCAATGCCGGTCGTCTACGCCGCCATTGCACTCATTACCCTGATCGGCTGGGCGCTTGAAGGTCGCCGTTCAATCGTCGGCGTCGGACTTGCCTCGCTGTCCGCCTCAATGCTGTTCTTCCTCGTCACCAACCTTGGCGTGTGGGCGACGAGCGGGATGTATCCCATCTCGGCGAGCGGCCTTGCCGCCTGCTTTGCTGCAGCAATGCCGTTCTTCCAGAACAGCGTTGCCGGCGACCTGTTCTATTCAGCGCTTCTGTTCGGCGGTTTCGCCTTGATCGAGCAGGCAGTTCCAGCGCTGCGCGTCACGGGCGAGCCAAAGGCCGCTTGAGTTGCAACTTTGGCGGTGAGCCGATAGAGGCGCCGTTCACCCTTTGGTCGCTGGTCGGAAACCAGCGGCAAAACCCAAGGAAATCAATATGAAGGCCGGTATTCACCCCGATTATCACCAGATCACGGTCGAAATGACCGATGGCACCAAGTTCCAGGCGCGTTCGACCTGGGGCAAGGAAGGTGACACGCTCCACCTCGACGTCGATCCCAAGGTTCACCCGGCCTGGACCGGCGGCAACAGCAAGCTGCTCGACGCCGGCGGCCAGGTTGCGCGCTTCAACAAGCGCTTTGGCGGGCTGACCCTCGGCAAGAAGTGAACGATGCGGGCCATCCAGCGGATGGCTGGCCACTCACGACCATTGCTCCGACCGTTGAAACGTCGCGCTTGCAGCTGAGGAGTTGGCGCAAGGCCGATTTTCGGCCGTTCCACGCTATCGTCAGCAAGCCAGCGGTGCATCACTATTTGTCGACCGCGCCAATGGCCGCGGAGGATTGCTGGCGGCGCCTGATGGCTTCGGTCGGCGGGTGGATGCTCAACGGCTTTGGAACCTGGGCAGTCGACCGCAAGAGCGACGGCAGGCTGATCGGCAACATCGGCTTCTTCACCGCCTGGCGCGCCCTCGAGCCCGAATTCGGTGAGGAGCCCGAAATGGGCTGGATCCTGGATCCGGAAGGGCAGGGCCAAGGACTCGCAGCGGAAGCCTGCAGCGCGGCCCTGGCCTGGCTTGAAGCGCATCATGATGCGACCCCGGTGTGGGCCATCGTCGCCCCCGGCAATCAGCCGTCACTTAGGCTAGCGGACACGCTCGGCTTCGAAGCCGTCAGCGAGACCCTTTACAACGACGAGCCGACGGTGGTGTTTCGTCGCCCGGCGTGGCGCTAAGGCTGGCCTGAAGCTTCGGCCGGTCTACCAGCCGCCACCACCGCCGCCACCGCCACCGCCGCCAGACGACCCTCCGCCGCCCGATCCGCTCGATGAGCCTGGAGCGGTCGAGGCCGAGCTGATGGTGCTTGCAAGCGACGATCCGACATGGTCGACGAACTGGCC
>JBDSSR010000091.1:0-5977 GCA_039928675.1 Sphingomicrobium sp.
TGCCAACTATCCCTGTTCGAGACGCCCGCGGCCGATCCCGTAATAGCTCAGCCCAGCCTCCTCCGCGTCCCTGCGGTCATAAACGTTGCGCAGGTCAACCAGCACCTTGCCGCGCATCACGCCGGCAATCCGGTCGAGATCGAGCGCCCTGAATTCGTCCCACTCGGTCACGATCACAAGCGCATCGGCGCCATCGGCGGCGGCGTACGGGCTGTCGGCAAAGTCCACTTGGTCGACCACCAGTTCCGCCTGGCGTCGAGCGACGGGATCGTAGGCGCTGACGCTCGATCCGCGCTCCAGAAGTCCCCTGATCAAGGCGATCGAGGGAGCTTCGCGCATGTCGTCGGTATTGGGTTTGAAGGCCAGGCCGAGGACCGCGATCCGCTTGCCCTTTAGGTCGCCGCCGAGAACTCGTTCAACGCGCTCGGCCATGGCCGCCTTGCGGTCGTCGTTGACCGCGACGGTGGTGCGAACGATGCGCTGATCGACCCCGGCGGCGTCGGCCGTCTGAAGCAGCGCCAGCGTATCCTTGGGAAAGCAGCTTCCGCCATAGCCTGGGCCGGCATGGAGAAACTTGGGGCCGATGCGGTTGTCGAGCCCGATTCCGCGCGCGACGTCCTGGACGTCGGCGTCGACCGCCTCGCACAAGTCGGCGATCTCGTTGATGAAGCTGATCTTGACCGCAAGGAAGGCATTGGCGGCATATTTGGTCAATTCGGCGGTGCGCCGGCCGGTGAACAGGATTGGAGCGCGGTTGAGGAACAACGGGCGATAGATTTCGCGAAGGACCGCGCGGGCATGCTCATCCTCGGCGCCGACCACGATCCGGTCGGGATGCTTGAAGTCGGCGATTGCCGCGCCTTCGCGAAGGAATTCGGGGTTTGAGGCGACCGACACGCCGGTCACGCCCTCTTCGCCCAATATCTGCTCGATCCGGTCGCCGGTGCCGACCGGAACGGTCGACTTGGTCACGACCACGGTTCCCGGCCTGATGACGTGGGCAAGTTCGCGAATCGCATTGAACACATAGGTCAGGTCGGCATGACCGTCGCCGCGCCGGGCCGGCGTCCCGACCGCGATGAAGACCGCTTCGGCATCCCTGACGCCCTCGACAAGGTCGGTCGTGAAGGTCAACCTTGCCTGGTCGGCATTGGCCTTGACCAGGGCCTCCAGTCCCGGCTCCCAGATCGGCATCTCGCCGGCATGAAGTCCATCGATCTTGGCCTGGTCCTTGTCGACACAGCACACGCGATGGCCGAAATCGGCGAAACAGGCCCCCGATACCAGGCCCACATAGCCCGTTCCGATCATTGCAATTCGCATCGTCCACTCCAGCGCCTGTCGCGCCGCCTTTAGCCCTCGCGGAGCAAATTGAACAAGCTTGCGGCGGCAGGTCGGTTGGTCGATGCTCGAGCAATGTCGTCCCACCCGCTCGACGCGATGCACATCGCGCCCGATCACCATCAGCTGTTGTTCGAGAACGATCGCGTCCGGATTCTCGACACGCTGGTCCGCCCGGGCGAGCAAACCCCGGTCCACGGCCACCAATGGCCCGCGGCGCTCTACGTGTTAAGCTGGAGCGACTTTATCCGCCGCGACCCGCAGGGCGAAGTGATGGTCGACAGCCGTGACCGAAAGCTGGGCGACACTGGCGCCGGGCTGTGGATCCCGCCCCTGCCGCCGCATTCGATCGAGAACGTCGGTTCGACCGACCTGCGCATCATCGCCGTCGAAGTGAAGGGCTGATCGCCTAGTTTTCGGCGCGAACTTCCTATATGGACGCCAGCCTTCCGATGAACATCACCACGCTTCCCAAGCCCCCGCGCGTCGGGCTGGTCTCGCTCGGCTGTCCCAAGGCGCTGGTCGACAGCGAACGCATCATGACCAAGCTGCGCGCCGACGGATACGAGATGTCGCCCGATTATGCCGGCGCCGACGTGGTGCTGGTCAACACCTGCGGCTTTCTCGATTCCGCCAAGGAGGAAAGCCTCGAAGCGATTGGCGAGGCGATATCCGAGAACGGGCGGGTGGTCGTGACCGGCTGCCTTGGCCGCGAAGCCGAACTGATCCGCGCCCGCTTTCCCGACGTTCTGGCGATTACCGGACCCCAGCAATATGAGGATGTCGTCGCAGCGGTCCACGAAGCCGCTCCGCCCGTTCCCAACGCCTTTATCGATCTCGTGCCAGAAGCCGGGCTCAAACTTACTCCGCGGCACTACAGCTATTTGAAGATTTCCGAGGGCTGCAACCACCGCTGCGCCTTTTGCATCATCCCCGCGATCCGCGGCGATCTGGCAAGCCGCCGCCCCGACGCAATCCTTCGCGAAGCCGAAAGGCTGATCGCTGCAGGGACCAGGGAATTGCTGGTCATCAGCCAGGACACTTCGGCTTACGGGGTCGATATCCGCAGCGACGTTCGCCAGTGGAAGGGTCGCGACGTTCGCCCGCACATGACCGATCTGGCGCGGGAGCTTGGCAGTCTGCAAACGCCTGAAGGCGCCACCCCTTGGGTGCGGCTCCATTATGTCTACCCTTATCCGCACGTCGACAGTGTCATTGCACTGATGGCCGAGGGGCTGGTGCTGCCCTATCTTGACATCCCCTTCCAGCACGCCAGCCCCGATGTTCTCAAGCGGATGCGGCGCCCGGCCAATGATGCAAAGGTGCTTCAGCGGATCCGCAACTGGCGCGACGTCGTTCCCGAGATCGCCATCCGCTCGAGTTTCGTGGTCGGATTTCCGGGCGAGAAAACAGCGGATTTCGCCTATCTTCTAGCCTGGCTCGAAGAAGCGCGGCTCGACCGGGTTGGAGCATTCCAGTTTGAAGCCGTCGAAGGCGCACCGGCGACTGCGATGGACGACCAGGTCCCCTCCGACGTCAAGCAGGAGCGCTACGAAGCACTGATGGCGCTATCGGCCCGCATTTCGGCCGAAAAGCTCGCCGCCAAGGTCGGTCTCGACCTCGATGTGCTGATCGACGCGGTCGATGAGGAGACTGGCGGCGCGACCGGGCGATCGAAGGCCGACGCGCCCGAGATCGACGGCGAAGTGCACTTGCGCGATTGCGGCGGGATAGTCCCCGGCGACATCGTCCGCGCCCGAGTGGAGGACAGCGACGAGCATGATCTGTTCGGCGTTCCGCTGGAGGCGGTCGTTGCCTAGCGCGATATTTGACTAGCGCGCGGGCGGAAAGCTTGGCCGGCCGTCATTGGACAGCATTGCGGTAATCCAGCGCGTCGACTTGAACTGCGCGAAACCCATCATCAGCATCAAGGTCATCGGGACTGCAAGAAACGCGCCTGCAATCCCCCACAGGACCGACCACAAAGCGAGCGACAGCATCGTCACCAGCGGATCGATATTCTGCGTTTGGGCCTGCATCCTGGGATAGACCAGATTGCCGACGACGAACGCGGCAAGCTGGATCACTCCGAAAATGGTGATCGCCTGCCAGGTGCTTGGGAACTGCACCAGCGCGAACAGTGCCGGAGCAACCGAGCCGATTGTCACGCCGATGTTGGGAATGAAGCTCAGCAGGAAAAAGATCACCGCCCAGAACAGCACATTGTTCAGCCCTACGGCGAGCATCACGACCGCCGCGGCGGCGGTGATCATCAGCCCGGTGACGGTCTGGACCCAGATGTAGGTTTCGATATCGGTGGCAATATGCGCAATCGCGTTGCGGATCGTCGTCGCCCGCCGCGAGGAACCGGCAGCATAGACGATCTTGCGCGCCATGCGCTGCCGCCCGGCGAGCAGGAAGCCGAAATAGACGATCATCAGCAACAGTCCCGAAACCAGCCCCTGCAACCCCTGAAGTACCTGTCCGGCGAGTTGCGGAACGCTGATGCTGCCGACGACGGTCGCGAGGTGGACCGGCTTGGGGAGATGAAGCGAGCGGCCGAGGTCCTGGAGGATCGCGTCCAGCCTACCCAGAAGAGCCGGCCCCTGGGCAACAATTTGCGCACCGCCCTGCGCCATTGCGAAGATTCCCCCCGCCGCAAAAATGATGACAATCAGGCCCGCAAGCCCGGTTACCGCCCAGGCCGGCGCCCTGACCCAGCGATTCTGGATGAAACGAACGAGCGCGCTGACCAGCACTGCAAGGACGTAGGCGATGACGAACGGGATGAGGATCACGCGCAGGAAATAGAGCAGTGCCACGACCGCGGCGCCGCCGGTGATGATCTGCGCAACGCCCACCGCTCGATTGTTCATCCCGGTCCCCTGCACCCGCTGTCCCCCTGAATGTGACAAGCAGCGACGATAGTCATTTGTCGAACCGCGCTCTAGAGGGCCGCGAATGACAGATTTTGCAGCGCTCTTAGTGGCCGATCGGGGCCAGAAGGCCAGTCCCATCCACCTTGTCGACCAGGCGGGTCTCGAAGCCTGGCTCAAGGGCCGTCCAGCGGCGGATCGCTCGCTTTTGCAGGCGCTTCGTTTCGACGGGAAGGCGGCCGGCGCGGTCGCCGTGCTTCCGCGGGGTGCGGAGTTCGAAGTGGTCGCGGCGGTAAAGGACGCCGCCGCGTTGACCCCCTGGTGCCTTGCTGCCGCGGCCTCGGTACTGCCCGAAGGGACCTATCGCCTGGCCCTGGGCGATGCTTGCGAACCCGGCGAAGCAGCGCTCGGCTGGCTCCTTGCTCAGCATGATTTTGACAGCTACCGCTCGACGAGCGACGACGCTTCGACCGGACCGCGCGTCATGGTCAGCGCCGCTGCCGCCGCAATCGAGCCGGCGGTCGCGCTTGCCCAGGCCACCGCGCTCGTTCGCGATCTGGTCAATACACCGGCAAGCGACCTTGGGCCGGCCGAGATCGAGCGGGCCGTCCGCGACGAGGCGACCGCAAGCGGAGCACAGGTTCGAGTGACGCTGGGCAGCGAACTTGCGGAGGGATATCCGCTGATCCAGGCGGTTGGCGCCGCCGCCATCGACGCCCGAGCGCCGCGCCTCATCGAGCTCGAATGGGGCAAGCCCGGAGACCCGCGGGTAGCAATCGTCGGCAAGGGCGTGTGCTTTGACAGCGGCGGGCTCGATCTCAAGTCGGCGTGCGGAATGCGGCTGATGAAAAAGGACATGGGCGGCGCGGCACACGCGCTTGCGCTTGCGCGGCTAATCGCCGGAGCGCGCCTTCGAGTACGCCTGCACCTGCTCATCCCGGCGGTCGAAAATGCGGTATCCGGATCGGCCTTCCGCCCCGGCGACGTGGTCAAGTCGCGGAAGGGCCCGTTCGTCGAGATCGACAATACCGATGCCGAAGGGCGGCTGATCCTGGCCGACGCACTTGCCCGTGCGGTGGAGGACGAGCCAACGCTGATCATTGACTTTGCAACCCTCACCGGAGCGGCCCGGGTTGCTCTTGGACCCGATCTGCCCGCGACATTCGTCAATGACGACGAGCTTGCCGCGCAAATCGA
Organism: Sphingomicrobium sp.; assembly: GCA_039928675.1. Taxonomy (GTDB): domain Bacteria; phylum Pseudomonadota; class Alphaproteobacteria; order Sphingomonadales; family Sphingomonadaceae; genus Sphingomicrobium. Next base: position 5,415 of record JBDSSR010000091.1, read on the forward strand.
GCACGCGTCGCAAGTGGCTAGCGATCCGCTGTGGCGGATGCCCCTGTGGGAGCCGTATGACGAGCTTTACAAGAGCGATATCGCCGACTTCGCCAATTCCTCGAACACGCCGATGGCGGGATGCATAACCGCAGCTTTGTTCCTCAAGCGCTTCGTGCCCGACGATATCGCCTGGGCGCACCTCGATACCTTTGCGTGGCGCGACAGCGCCAAACCCGGGCGTCCCAAGGGCGGCGAAGCGCTCGGATTGCGCGCGATTTTCGCAATGTTGGCCAAACGGTATGCCGCTGCCTGACGGCGATCCGCCCCAAAGTCGGTCATTAAACTGTTCGTGCAGTGCAACAATTCGCCGTCTGGCCGGTTAACATCTGCAAGCTGAACCGAACTCAACGGAGACAAACAGCCATGAGCGATGTCTCGCTTCCAGGATGGATGAAGGCACTGATCGCCTATGTCCGCTCGGGCGAACCCGACCTGACCAACCGCCAGATGGCATTGCTGATGCTCGTCTACCTCACGCCCGGACCCCACACGGTGCGCGGGCTGGCACGAATCCTCGGCGT
>JBDSSR010000092.1:0-4760 GCA_039928675.1 Sphingomicrobium sp.
TGGGTCCCGATGACGATATCGACGGTGCCTTTTTCGAGGCCTTCGCGGGTCGCCTTGGCCTCCGCCGCGGGAACCAGCCGCGACAATCGCCCGACCTGGATCGGGAAGCCGTGGAGGCGCTCGACGAAATTGGTGAAATGCTGGCGGGCAAGCAATGTCGTGGGACAGATCAGCGCCACTTGCCGACCGGTCATCGCCATGACGAAGGCGGCGCGAAGCGCGACCTCGGTCTTGCCGAAGCCGACGTCGCCGCACACCAGCCGGTCCATCGGCTTGCCGGCCTCCAGATCGCCCAGAACGTCGGCGATTGCCCGTTCCTGGTCTTCGGTTTCCTCATAGGGGAAGCGGTCGACGAACTGGGGATAGCTGGCGTCGGGCTGCGCAACCACGCCGGCGCGGGTCGCCCTTAGCGCCGCGGTCCTGATGAGCTCGCCGGCGATTTCGCGGATTCGCTCTTTCATCCGCGACTTGCGCCGCTGCCAGGCTTCACCGCCGAGGCCATCAAGCGCAACGCCTTCGCTCTCGCTCCCGTAACGGCTCAGCAGTTCGATGTTCTCGACGGGCACGTAGAGCCTGTTGCCGCGGGCATATTCGAGCGCGACGCAATCGTGCGGGACCTTGCTCACCGGGATCTGGGTCAACCCTTCATAGCGGCCGATGCCATGGTCGGCGTGAACCACCAGGTCCCCGGGCGAGAGGGTCGCGAGCTGGTCGAGGAAGGCGGCGGTCGCCTTGCGCGTCTTGCGCCGGCGGACAAGGCGGTCGCCGAGCATGTCCTGTTCGGTAAGAACGGCGATTTCAAGAGTGGTGAAGCCATGTTCGAGCGGCAGGACGAGAAGCGCCGGGGCAGTGGTCGAGCCGAGCGCGTCCTGCCAGCTGTCCGCGAGCCTGAGCGAGTTGAGGCCGTGATCCGCAAGCAGGCCGGAAAGACGTTCGCGGGCGCCCTTGGTATAGCTTGCAAGGACGACCTTACGTCCGGCCTTGCGAAGCGCCGCGACATGGCCGGTCACCGCTTCATAGACATTGGACTGTTGCGCTCGTTCGGGCGCGAAATCGCGTGCCTGCTCGACCCCGAAATCGATGGTTCGGTCGGATTCCGGCTCGGGAAAGGGCGAAGCGAGGTGGATCGGGCGATCCAGCGCCAGGCCCGCCCACTGGGCGCGGGAGAGATAGAGCAGGTCGGGTTCGAGCGGGCGATAGCTGCCGGGCTCGGACTGAATCGCGCGAACCCGGTTCTGATAATAATCGTCGACCGCTTCGCGCCGCGCATCGAGCGCCTTGTCCGCACTTGCGTCGCGAAGCATCAGGTCGTTGGGCGCAAGATGGTCGAACAGGGTGTCGAGACGCTCCTCGAGCAGCGGCAGCCAATGCTCCATGCCGCTCATCCGCCGGCCCTCGGACAAAGCCTGATAAAGCGGGTCCTGGGTCGCGTTGGCGCCGAATTTTTCGCGGTAGCGGGAGCGGAAGCGCGTGATCGTCTGCTCGTCGAGCAGCGCTTCGGAAGCGGGCATCAAAGTGAAGCCTTGCGCCTGTTCGGTCGAGCGCTGATCGGCCGGGTCGAAGCGGCGCAGACTGTCGATCTCGTCGCCGAAAAAGTCGAGCCGAAGCGCCTGTTCCTCGCCCGCCGGGAAGAGATCGACAAGCGACCCGCGGACGGCATATTCGCCGGCTTCGGCGACCGTGTCGCTGCGCTGATAGCCAAGCGCATGGAGTTGGGCGATCAGCGCTTCTCGCTCGATCCGCTCGCCCTTGGCGATCTTGCGGGTCAGCTGGCGAACCCTGAAGCTGGTCATCATCCGCTGGCTCGCCGCGGTCGCGGTCGCAACCAGCAATTGCGGCTTGTCGCGGCTGGCCTGCAGGGCGTTGAGCGTTGCCAGCCGCTCGGCCATCACCCGCAGCGCCGGGGACGCGCGATCGTAGGGCAGGCAGTCCCAGCCGGGCAGCGTCAGGACCTCGATCTCGGGCGCGAAGTTGGGCGCGGTTTCGGCAAGCGCTCGCATGGCCGCTTCATCGGCGACGATGACGACTGCGCGCCCGCCCTTGCCGGCGGCGAAGGCAGCGCGGGCCAGATCGGCGGCAAGCCACGGCAGGAACCCGCCGGGCACTCCGGCAAGGGTCAGTGGCCGGTCGGCGGTGAGGACCTTGTGAAGCGGATCGGTCATCGGGGAATTGCGATATAATTGAGCGTTCGAAGGGCTTCGATCATGGGACCTTCGAAGCGCTCGGGCGGGGTTGCCGATCCGACTGCCCAGGCCATGATGTCGACGTCCTGCTCCTCAAGCATGGCATCGAACAAAGCGCATTCGCGCGAACCCCAGGAAGCGTGGTGGAGGTCGAAGAATCCCCCGATCAGCATATCGGCTTCCCTGGTGCCGCGATGGTGCGCGCGCCAGTAAAGGCGCTTGAAGTCGGCTTCGGACGGCATGGCGGCCATGTAGGAGCGCCGCCCTTTGCTGTCACCCCAGCGCAGGCCTGATCCAATTGCTGCGGATTCCAGCTTTCGCTGGAATGACAAAACAGGGGCGCTAACAGAGCCTATGCGTCCTGAAACCCTCAACCCGCTGTTCGCCGAGGTCGATACCCTGAAAGGCGTCGGGCCGCAGGTCGCAAGACAGCTCAAAAAGCTCGGGATCACGCGGGTGATCGACCTTCTCTATCATTTGCCGACAGGGTCGATCGAGCGGGTTCGCGCGCCATCGGCGTCGCCGGCGCTGCTTGGCCGGACCGTCATCCTCGACCTCACCGCGATCGAGCTTCGCGAAAGCCGATCGGGCCGGGGACCGACGCGGATCATCGCCAGCGATGGCGACGGCAACGCAATCAGCCTCATTTATTTCAACAATCCCGGCTGGGCCAGGAAGTCCCTGCCGATCGGCGAAACGCGGATCGTGTCGGGCAAGCTCGAAGCTTATGGCGATGAGTGGCAGATCATCCACCCCGAGGTGTCGCACGCCGGGCAGGGTCCCGAGCCGGCCATTCGCGAACCGGTCTATCGACTGACCGAAGGGCTTGCCAACCGTAGGCTCGGCGAGCTTGCGACATTGGCGCTCGAACGCGCGCCCGACCTTGCCGAATGGATCGAACCCGGGTTGATCGAGCGCGAAGGCTGGCGCGGGTGGCGGGCCTCGATAGCTCAGACACACCTCGAACCGAACGCAGAGACACCGCGTAAACGCCTCGCGTATGACGAAATTTTCGCCAATCAACTGGCATTGCTATTGATTCGCCAGTCGGCCCGGCGAAAGCAGACCGCGCCATTGGCCGGAACCGGCGTACTGACCGGCAAGCTTGCGCTCCCGTACCAGCTGACCGGCGCCCAGCGGCGGGTAATCGAAGAAATCCGCGGCGACCTCGCGCAATCGTCGCCAATGCTTCGGCTGCTTCAGGGCGACGTCGGATCGGGCAAGACGCTGGTGGCGCTGATGGCGATGCTCGTCGCGGTCGAAAGCGGGGCGCAGGCGGCGCTGCTTGCGCCGACCGAAATTCTTGCACGCCAGCACCATGCGACGCTGCTCGGCCAGCTCGACAGCCTCGGAGTGCGGGTGGCGGTCCTCACCGGGCGGGAAAAGGGCAAGGCGCGCGACAGCGTGCTGATGGGGCTCGCCGACGGATCGATCGACGTGCTGGTCGGGACCCACGCGATTTTCCAGGACAAGGTCGGATATCGCAACCTTGGCCTTGCAGTGATCGACGAACAGCATCGCTTCGGGGTTTCGCAGCGATTGTTACTGTCGGCCAAGGCGGAGCAGCCGCCGCATTTGCTGGCGATGACCGCGACCCCGATTCCGCGCACCCTGACACTGACCCGATATGGCGAGATGGACGTCAGCCAGATCGATGAAATGCCGCCGGGCCGGACGCCTGTCGAAACGCGGGTGATCAGCGATGGGCGACTGGCCGAAGTGATCGACGGGCTGGGGCGTCACATCGGCTCGGGCGGGCAAGCCTATTGGGTGTGCCCGCTGGTCGAGGAAAGCGAGAAATCGGATGCGGCCGCGGCGGAGGAGCGCGCGCAGATTCTCCGGCTGTGTTTTGGCGAGGACAAGGTCGGGCTGGTTCACGGCCGGATGAAGGGGCCGGAAAAGGACCAGGTGATGGCCCGGTTTGCGCGCGCCGAGATCGCGGTGCTGGTCGCGACCACGGTGATCGAGGTCGGCGTCGACGTCGCCGGTGCGACGCTGATGATCGTCGAGGGTGCCGAGCGCTTCGGGCTTGCCCAGCTGCACCAGCTGCGCGGTCGCGTCGGCCGCGGGACCGGCAGCAGCGTTTGCCTGTTGGTCCGCGGGACCGCCCTCAGCGAGACCGGCCGTGCAAGACTGGCGCTGATGCGCGAGACCAATGACGGCTTCAAGATCGCCGAGGAAGATTTGCGTCTGCGCGGTCCGGGCGAGATTCTCGGGCTTCGGCAATCGGGCGAGGAGGGGTTCCGGGTGGCGACGGCCCAGGATGTCATGAGCCTTGCGCCGATCGCGCAAAGCGATGCCAGGCTGCTGCTCGAGCGCGATGGCGGGCTTGCGGGCAAGCGCGGGCAGGCCGCGCGCGTTTGTCTGTATCTGTTCGAACGCGACCAGGCGGTGGGATTGATCAGAAGCGGCTAGCGCGTCAGCAGCCCGTGGCGTTTTTTGCCGAGGCTGAGTTTGCGTGGCTCGCCGTCGACGACAATGGTCAGGTTCGGATCGGTGACGACAGCATCATCGACCCGCACCGCGCCTTCGGCAATCTTGCGCTTGGCTTCGCCGTTGGAGGCGCAGAATCCCAGC
>JBDSSR010000093.1:0-3110 GCA_039928675.1 Sphingomicrobium sp.
CGCCCGACCCGTCGCCATGGTCGCGATCATGAAAGGAAACGAGGTTGAAACAGTTGCGCGAAAACAGCCGCAGGTCGCGGTCAATCCGGTCGAGCTCGTCCAGGTCAAGCAGGAGCGAAAAGATGCGGTAGCGGAGCTGATGGAGCCGGGGTCGCAGGCGTCGGTGCATGACCCGGCCAGTGTAGAGCGCCGAACGGGTCACGCCGCCTGCCTGAGGGCCGGTGGACCGGACAAATGGATTCGGGCGGATTCGCCGGACACTTCCCACGGCCGCCGAACACCGCCCAGTTCCTCGGCCACGGCAAGCCCGGACTGCAGCCCGTCCTCATGGAATCCCGCGCCGAAATAGGCGCCGCAGAACCAGGTCCGCCGGACGCCCTGAAGCGACCACAGGCGATGCTGCGCAGCGCTCGCTCCGGCGTCGAACATCGGGTGATCGTAGGTATTGCGACAATGGACCAACGATGGATCGGGCTCGTGGATCGGGTTGAGCGTGAGGAACATCGGACGATCGTCGGGGAGGCCCTGAAGCCGGTTCATCCAGTAGGTGACCGACAGCAAAGGCGAATGTTCGCCCGGCTCCGACGCATAATTCCAGCTCGACCATACTCTTCGATGGCGCGGCATCAGCGCGGCGTCCGAATGGAGCACCGCCTCGTTGCGCCGGTAATGAAACGCACCAAGCAGCCGACGCTCCGCCGGATCGGCGTCGGCAAGCATGTTGAGCGCCTGGTCGGCATGGGTGGCGATGACGACATCGTCGAACCGCTCGACGCCGTTGGCGCTGGTAAGTTCGACCCCGCCGCTGAAACGCCGGATCAAATGCACCGGACAATCGGTCCGAATTTGCCCCGCGAACGGGCGGGATAGCTTGGCCACATATTGGCGGCTGCCGCCGTCGACTGTCCGCCAAAGCGGCCGGCGAAAAAATTTTAGCAAGCCGTGATTTTCGCAAAATCGGATGAACGAGGCGGCCGGATAATCGGGAATCTTGTGGACCGGAGTCGACCAGATTGCCGCGGCCATGGGGTAGAGGTGATCGTCGCGAAAGGCGTGTCCGCAGCCAATTCCGTCGAGATAATCGCCAAGGCTGGTCGATCCGATCTGGGCCAGATCGCGCGGCGCGCGGTGATAGAAACGCGCAAGATCGCGAAGCATCGACCAGAAGCGCGGAGAGGCGACGTTGCGACCTTGCGCGAACAGCCCGGCAAGGTTGCCCGAATATTCGAGCCGCCCGGCATCCAGCGATACGGAGAAGCTCATTTTGGACGGCTTGGTGGCAACGCCGAGGTGGTCGAACAGCGCCGTCAAATTGGGATAGGTCCGCTCGTTGTAAACGATAAAGCCGGTGTCGACGGCAACTCCGCCAGCTTCAACGGTATGGCTATGCCCGCCGATCCGCCGGTCGCTTTCGAACACCGTCACCCGGTGGCGCCGTGACAAAAGCCAGGCGGCCGAAAGGCCGGATATGCCGGTGCCGACCACGGCGATATTCAGGGGCGGCTGGGCGCGCAAAATCTTCTCTCCAACGGGCTGGCGTCGCCGCAATTCGTTCTTTCGGGTGTAGATACGCGGCGATTGGCTCACCGGATGACGATCTGGGCTATGTCCTCGAAGCGGGGTTGGAATATAGACCGTCAATGGGCCTAGTCAGTCTTTTCGCGGCGTTAGCGGTGGCGCTGGCGTCAGCGATGGCGCTTGCCTGGGTCATCGCGCGCCGCCCCGGGCGGTCCGGCTGGACCGATGTGATCTGGTCTTACGCCGTGGGAATTGCGGGGGTTGCGGCGGCACTTGCGCCGGTTGGCGGCGGCAACGGCGGCCGCCGTTTGCTGGTCGCGGCGTTGATCGGCATTTGGTCACTGCGCCTCGGTACGCACATCCTCAATCGGACGCTCAAGGGCGGTGACGACCCACGCTATGCCCAGTTAAGGCACGAATGGGGCGATGATTTCTCTCGCCGGCTGCTGTGGTTCCTGCAGATTCAGGCGGCAGCCGGGCTGGTGCTGATGGTCCCCCTCGTCGTCGCAGCCCGCAATCCAGCGCCATTTGCCTCATGGTCGGACTGGGCCGGGATCGCGATTCTGGTCGTTGCGACGCTCGGAGAGACCATCGCCGACCGGCAGCTGCGCGCGTTTGCCGAGCGGTCTCGCGGCACCAAAGCGGTTGCCGACAGCGGGCTGTGGAGCTGGTCGCGGCATCCCAATTACTTCTTCGAATGGGTCGGCTGGTTTGCTTTTGCGGTCATCGCGATTGGCCCGGACGGTCGCTTCGGCTGGGGCTGGCTAGCGCTCAGCGGGCCGGCGTTCATTTATTGGCTGCTGGTCCATGTCTCGGGAATCCCGCCGACCGAGGACCATATGCTGCGATCGCGCGGTGAAAAATTCCGCGACTATCAGCGGCGCGTCAACGCCTTTTTCCCATGGCCCCCGCACCGCTGAACCGCGGGGCAACTATCACCATCACGCTGCCGCCCAGCGCGCCGCGTAATAGCCCGCAGTTGCCGCCGCGCCGGTCAGGATCGTCCCCCAGACCATGTCTACGATCGTGACCGTAGTCGACCATTGGCGGAGCGTCGCCTGGTTGGTGAGATCGTAGGTTCCATAAGCGATCAGGCCGAGGACAAGTCCGCGATGGAGCGCCACGGTCCACTTCCCCGCCGCAAGGCCCGGAGTGACGGCCAGGACGACGATCCCGGCGACATACAGAAAATAGAACAGGGCCGCTGGAGCAATGCGAAAACCGTTAGCGAGCATGTCGCCAAGGAGCGGCCGGTAAAGCCGCTTGGCCGCCAGCGACAGCCACGCGCCATCGAGAACAAGCATGGCAAGCGCCGCGCCGACATAAGCGAAAATCCAACTGCGCATCATGTTTCCTCAGGCCAATTGCTGCAAAATCGTGCAAATTCGCTTTAGAGAAGCGTCACGGCGGGGCAACCGCATCGCCGGACGGATCAAATCCCAACAAATCGCCAGGCTTGCAATCTAGCACTTGGCACATCTTGCCCAGAGTCGAGAACCGGACCCCACGCACCTTGCCCGATCGGAACAGCGACAGTTGGGTTTCGCTGAGGCCGACGGCTTGGGCAAGTTGCTTGCCCGTCATTCGTCGGC
>JBDSSR010000094.1:0-4029 GCA_039928675.1 Sphingomicrobium sp.
AGCTGGGGCAAGGAGCATCCCGGCCCCGGCCGGACCACCACCATCCTGGTCCGTTAGGCGATCAGGCGGCGCGGCGCTGGTAGCCGGACTCCGCAAGCCACGAGCGCGCTTGCCGCTGTGCTTCAGCGATTTCACGAGCGCTCATCTCGATGGCGATTTCGGCCCGGCATTCCTGGCCGCGAGTGCAGCCCGACAGGGCCGCGAGGTTGAACCATTTGTGGGCCTCGACCAGATCGACACTGGCGCCGCCGCGCCCGGTCGAATAGACCACGCCGAGGTCGAACAAGGCATCGACGTCGCCGGTTTCGGCGTCGGCGAGCCGGCTGCGGATCAGGAACTCTGCACTCTTCTGGCTAATGGCACCCATCTTATCCCCCAAAGCGGTTGACCTATCTGTCAGGGGGCAAAGTCGGCCCGGATTGCGAAGAAATGGTTAACGCAGGAAAACCATGATCACACCGCGATATTATCGATCAGCCGGGTGGTGCCGATTAAGGCCGCCGCAATCAGCCTCATCTCACCCCGCGGCTGGTCGAGCGGATCGAGGTTCGCAGCGTCGACCAGCGTGACATAATCGATCCGCAAGAAGCCCGCTTCGACCAGTGCCTGCTTCGCTTTTTGCAGGACCGGGCCAACGCTCTCGCCACGCTGGATCGAATCTCGCGCGGCCTTCAAAGCCGTCGGAAGCGCCGACGCGCGAGCGCGCTCGCCGGGGGAGAGATAGGCGTTGCGCGACGACATCGCGAGGCCGTCGGGCTCGCGCACCGTGGCAAGGCCCGCGATCTCGACCCCGATCGCGAGGTCTTTGGTCATTCGCCTGATGACCGCAAGCTGCTGGAAGTCCTTCTCGCCGAAAATCGCGATGTCGGGCCGGACTGACATCAGCAACTTTGCAACGACGGTTGCAACCCCGTCGAAATGGCCGGGACGCGCCTGGCCCTCCCATCGCTCGGACACGCCGGCGACGCTGACCGTCGTTGCAAATCCCGCGGGGTAAATGTCGCTAACCGACGGCAACCACAACAGGTCGCATCCCGCAGCTTCCAGCAGCCGCGCGTCTTCAACCTCGCGCCGCGGGTAGTGATCGAGATCGTCATTGGCCCCGAACTGGGTTGGATTAACGAAGATGCTGGCCGCGACTCGCTCGGCCCGGCGCCGGCCCTCGGCGACCAGTGCCAAATGGCCGGCGTGGAGAGCGCCCATCGTCGGGACCAAGGCCAGAGTGCCGTCGAGCGCTGCCCGGGCGCGCGCCAATTCTTCACTCGTTCTAACGATTTGCACGCGGTTGGAGCCTCGGATAATCTGGCGACGGGCGGCGCTTGCACTGGCGCCGGGGGAAAGATCAAGCCAGAGTGACGCAATGACCGAGCCACATTTCGTCGTCTTCGCCAACGAAAAGGGTGGGACCGGCAAATCGACGACCGCGGTCCACACCGCTGTCGCGCTCGCCGCTTCGGGCCACCGCGTTGCAGCGCTCGACCTCGACAGCCGCCAGCGCACCATGACCCGCTATCTGGAAAACCGCGACTCAACGATCCGTCGGCTCGAGACCGATCTTCCGCAAGCGCGCTATGAAGTGCTCGAGGAGGCTAGCGAACAGGCGCTGGAAGAGGCCCTTGCCCGGCTCGGGGAAGAAGCCGACGTGATCGTCATCGACACGCCCGGCCGCGACGATCCCGTCGCCCGGGCCGCGATCCTCAAGGCCGATACGCTGGTGACGCCGATGAACGACAGCTTCGTCGATCTCGACCTCATCGGTCAGGTTCACCCGGAAAATTACAAGATCACCAAGCCCAGTTTTTATGCCGAGCTGATCTGGAACAGCCGTACCCAGCGCGCGAAGGACACCGGCAAGAGCGTCGACTGGGTGGTCCTTCGCAATCGCCTGCAACACGTCGAATCGCACAATCTCAAGCGGGTTGGAGCAGCGCTTGACGAGCTTGCGCGAAGGGTTGGATTCCGGGTTATCCCGGGGCTTGGCGAGCGAGTCATCTATCGCGAGCTGTTTCCCAAGGGACTGACCCTGCTCGACCTGCAGCAGCTTGGCGAAGTCGGCATCGGCCACATCACCGCACGGCAGGAATTGCGGGAGATGATTTCCGGGCTCGCCATTCCCGATTCGCAGGAACGCGAACAAAACGCCGCCTGACCTGCCGTTCGTTGCGGCAACCGACGGACCAATCCAGCAGTTTCAACGCGGTGTGGATTGCGTCGTCTGGCGCGCAGTGACAGGAGCGGCCAATGACCCACGCCTTCAACCCCACCGTACTGCGCGAATATGACATTCGCGGAATCGTCGGAAAGACGCTGACCGAGGCCGATGCCTACGGACTCGGGCGGAGCTTCGCGGCGCTTGCTCGCGAGGAAGGCGCACGCTCGCTTGCCGTCGGGCGCGACGGTCGGACCCACTCGGCAATGCTCGAAGCCGCGCTGATCCGCGGCCTCAACGAGGGCGGGATCGACGTTATTCAGATCGGCATGGGCCCTTCGCCTATGGTCTATTTCGCGACCTATTACCTGAGCGTCGAGGGCGGCATTCAAGTCACCGGGAGCCACAATCCGGCCGATTACAACGGCTTCAAGATGCTCCTCAACGGCCGCTCGGTGTTCGGCGAGGAAATCCAGGCGCTCGGCCGTCGTTCGGCCGCGGGCGAATGGAGCGACGGCGCCGGAACCGTCGAAGACGTCGACATTCGAACCGCCTATGTCGACCGTCTGCTCGAGGACGTGTCGGTCGGCCGCTATCGCGTCGGCTGGGACGCGGGCAACGGTGCCGCCGGGCCCGTTCTCGACATGGTGGTTGAGCGTTTGCCCGGCCAGCACCATGTCATCTTCAGTCAGGTCGACGGCACCTTCCCCAACCATCATCCCGATCCGACGGTCGAAGCCAACCTCGCCGATTTGAAGGCGCTGGTCGCGGACAAGCAGCTGGATTTCGGAATTGCCTTCGACGGCGACGGCGACCGGATCGGCGCGGTCGATGGGCAAGGCCGGGTGATCTGGGGCGATCAGCTGATGCTGATCCTTGCCGAAGCGGTGTTGAAGGCGCTGCCGGGCGAGACGATCATCGCCGACGTCAAGGCCAGCCAGGTGCTGTTCGATGGCATTGCCCGACTCGGTGGCAAACCGTTGATGTGGAAGACCGGGCATAGCCTGATCAAGTCGAAGATGAAGGAAACCGGCGCTCCGCTGGCAGGCGAAATGAGCGGCCACATCTTCTTCAAGCACCGCTGGTATGGCTTCGACGACGCGCTTTATGCGGCTCTCCGGCTGATCGAGGCGGTCACGGCCTCGGGCAAGACGCTGACCCAGATCATGGACGCGATGCCCAAGTCGGTGGCGACTCCCGAAATGCGCTTCGAGGTCGACGAGCCGCGCAAGTTCGCCATCGTCGATGAAGTGCGCGAGCGATTGTCCGCACACGGCGCGAAGATCAACTCAACCGACGGAGTGCGCGTCAGCACGGTCGACGGCTGGTGGCTGCTGCGCGCGTCAAATACCCAGGACGTGCTGGTCGCCAGGGCGGAGGCGTCGGACCAGGCCGGACTCGACCGGCTGGTCGCGCAGATCGACGATCAGCTGGCGAAGTCTGGCGTTGAGCGGGTCGAAGCGGCGCATTGATCGCAACCACCTTAAAAAGGATTGAAGCCATGAGTTTCGGCATATTCGACGCGTCGGTACCGCTGTTCGTCAATTCGCTCTCGAACATGCGCGACTGGCTCGACAAGGCGGCGGAAACGCACAGCGAGACGGAGCTGCTCGATGCCCGGCTCGCGCCCGACATGAAGCCTCTCCCCGCGCAATATCAGATGGCTTCGGACTCGGCGAAAAATGCCCTTGCCAGGCTCACCGCGACCGATGCTCCGGCAATGCCTGATACCGAGCAAAGCTTTGCTGACCTCAAGGCGCGCTGCGATCGGACAATCGCTTTTCTCCAAGGCTTCGACACCGGCGCCTTGGCCGGCAGTGAAGACCGCGATGTAGTGGTGAAATTCCCCAACGGAATGGGCTACAGGTTCGTCGGCGCGG